>NZ_JANIAG010000161.1:0-12926 GCF_028682155.1 Pseudomonas sp. 39004 | reverse complement strand
TCTTCCGATCTATCGGTTACCCGGCGCTTGGTCTGAAGCTGGTCGATGACTGGAAGCAGGCAACGGCCGCCGACGCCGACTTGTTGCTGATTGGCAGCTTGCCCGAGGCTTTGAGCGATGCGCCTAACCTCGGCCTGCTGCTCAGCGCCCAGCGTGACTGGCTGCTGCAAGGCCGCAGCGCAGGGTTGCCAGGCAGCCAGCGCTTCGACACCGCACCGGTGGCCGCAAGCAGCCGTGTGGCGGTCAGCGCGCAAGCGCCGATCGCGGCCATCACCGGGTTGAAATCGCCTTTCCACGAGCAGCGCAGCGTCGTCGCCCTGCTGGCCAACAGCGACAGCGATTACGCATTGCTGCGCGACGTGCTGGGTGATGTGGGCAAACTCGATGCAGTGGCCGGTTCGGTGACGCTGGTGCGCAGCAGTGGCGTCACCAGCCAGTTCGTCGGCGAGCACTACTTTGTCGGTGCGCTGCCCTGGTGGATGTTGCTGTGGTTCCACTTGTCCGAGCACCCGGTGTTGCTGGCGGCGATCGCGGCCCTTTGCGTGGTGCTGTTTGCCTTCTTGCTGTGGCGGGCATTGCGCTGGGCAGGCCGTCGTCGCCTGGGCGAGGGCGGGTGATGATGCGTCCGTTGCTGGTAGGGCTGGTCGCCTTGGGCTTGCCCGTTTTCGCCAATGCCGCACCCGCCTGCCCGTGGCCGGCCTGGGAGCGCTTCAAGGCCGAGCTGGTGAGCGTGGACGGGCGGGTCATCGACCCGAGCGATGAGCGCCTGATCACCACCTCGGAAGGGCAGAGTTATGCGCTGTTCTTCGCCCTGGTGGGCAATGACCGGGAGGCGTTCGCGCAGGTGCTGGGCTGGACCGGCAACAACCTCGCCGAGGGCGACCTGGCGCGTCACCTGCCAGCCTGGTTGTGGGGCCGCAAGGGCCAGAACCAGTGGCAGGTGCTGGACGCCAACAACGCCAGCGACGCCGACCTGTGGATTGCCTACAGCCTGCTGGAGGCGGGGCGGCTTTGGGAGATGCCTGCCTATACGCAACTGGGGCAGCACATGCTATGGCGCATCGCCGCCCAGACCGTGCGCAAGCTGCCGAGGCTGGGGGTGATGCTGCTGCCTGGTGACTACGGCTTCGAGGATGCCAACGGCACCCGCTTGAACCCAAGCTACCTGCCGCTGCAGGTATTGGACCGCTTCAGCCTGGTGGACCCGCTGTGGGGCGAACTGGCCGCCAACACGCGGCGTCTGTGGCTGGCTTCGTCGCCAAAGGGCTTCGCCCCGGACTGGCTGCTGTGGACGCCGGCCGGTGAGCTGGCTGCGGACCCGCAGCATGGCAACGCCGGCGACTACGACGCCATTCGCGTGTACCTGTGGGTCGGCATGCTGGCCGAGGGCGCGGCGCAACGTGCCGAACTGCTGGCCCACTATGCCCCGATGGCGGCAGTGACCGCACACCAGGGGCTACCGCCAGAGCGCGCGGATGCGCACAGCGGTAACACCAGCGGCCATGGCCCGGCGGGGTTCTCTGCAGCATTGTTGCCATTGCTGGCCACGTCGCCAGCGCACGTTGCCAGCCTTGCCGCCCAGCGTCAGCGCCTGCACGAGCAGCCAGTCGAGGCCAAGGCCTATTACGGCCAGGTGCTGGCGCTGTTTGGCCAGGGCTGGGATGAAGCCCGTTACCGTTTTGACTCGCACGGCCGCTTGTTGCCGGCCTGGAGCGCGCCATGCAGCGAATGATTGGCGTGGTGATGCTGGCGACGCTGGCGTGCCAGGCCGTAGCGCAACCCAAGGATGCCGCTGAACAGCGCCAATGGCTGCTGGACCAGGTGCGTCGGGGCGAGGCATTGCACCGTGACGATCTGGTGCGCGATGCACTGGGCCGCCTGCAATTGCTGGAGCCACGCAACCCGGACGTGCTGCTGGCAGCCCTGAGCCTGGCGTTGCGTGACAAGAACACCTCCGAGGCCCAGCAGTTGCAGGCCAGGATCACTGCCCTGGCGCCTGGCAGCCTGCAGGCACGCCAGGCCACGCGCCTGCTTGCGCTGCAGCAGCCAGAGGCGGCGCGACGCTTGCAGCAGGCACGCCTGTTGGCCGTTACCGGGCGCAATGAAGAAGCGCTGGCGGCGTATGAGCACTTGTTTGCGGGTGAACCGCCCAGCCTTGAGCTGGCCCTTGACTACTGGCGCGTGCGCGGCAACCTGCCAGGCCAACGCCCTGAAGCCATCCGCCAGTTGCAGCAACTGGACCGGCAGTACCCTGGCAGCGCCGGGCTGCGCCAGACCCTGGCCGGTTGGCTGTTCGCTGAGAACCGCGACCGCGAAGCGCTGGCGCTGCTCGATCAACTGTCACGCGACCCTGGCGCACGCGATGCCGCTGCCCAGCGCGAGTTCGACTACCTGTCCGGGCAGGCGGTGAGCACCGCCAGTGCGGCGGCCTGGCAAGCTTTCCTGCAACGCTACCCGGCCTCGCCGCTGCTGGCCCAGGCCAGCGATAACCTGCAACAGCAGCGCAAACTGCTGGCCGACCCATCCTGGCAGGCTGGCCAGCGGGGCAAGGCGTTGCTCGACAAGGGCCGTAACGCCGAAGCTGAAGCACAACTGCGCCGGGCGCTGCGCCAGTACCCGGACGATGCCAGCCTGTACGGTGCCCTGGGTTATGCGCTGATGCGCCAGAGCCGCTACCAAGACGCCAACGCTGCGTTCCGGGCGGCCAGCGTCAAGGAGCAGGACACCTACTGGATCAGCCAATGGAAAGACCTGGAGTCGTCCAGCCAGTACTGGGCGCTGCTCAACAAAGCTGAGCGGGCATTGCAGGCAAACGACCTGCGAGGCGCGCGCGCCCTTTACCTGCAGGCACGCCAGCAGCGTCCCAAGGATGAATACGCCTTGCTGGGCCTGGCGGATGTCGCGCTGGCAGAGGGCGATGCGGCAGCTGCCGAGCGCCAATTCCTGCAGGTGCGGCGCATGGCGCCGGATAACGAAAGCGCTGTGCGTGGCCTGATGCGTGTGTACCAGGCGCAGTCGCCAGACAAGGCGCAGGCATACCTGAACAGCCTGCCGCCACGCCAGCAAGCGCAATTCGCCAGCCTGCGCCGCAGCCTGGAACTGGCGCGCCTGCGTCAACAGGCTGATGAAGCCCTGCAGCGCGAAGACTGGCAGGCGGCCAGCCAGGCGCTGGGCCAGGCAGCTGCCTTGGCCCCCGATGAGCCTTGGCTGGTCTATCAGCTGGCCAACAGCTTGCGTCACCAGGGGCGCACCGCCGAGGCCGACGCGGCATTCGCCAGGCTGGTGCAGCACCAGCCACTCGACCCGGCGACGCGCTATGCCCACGGCCTGTTTCTGGAGTCCAGCGACCGTGATGCCTTGGCTCTGGACAGCCTGGGCGCGGTACCGCAGGCAACCTGGAACCCGGACATGCACGCGCTGCAGCAGCGTATTCAACGGCGCATGACCCTGGCCTCGGCGCAACAGCTGCAGGCACAAGGCCGTAGTGCCGAGGCATCAGCTTTGCTGGAAGCCAGTCTGGCGCGTGGTGAAGGTAGCCCGGATGACGTGATGCTGTTGGGCGACTGGGCAGCAGCGCGCGGTGAACCTGGCAAAGCGCATGGCTATTACCAGCGTGTGCTTGCCGTACAGCCTGGGCGTGCTGATGCGCGGCTTGGGGTGATGGAAAGCGCCGTGGCCCAAGGCAACCTGGCGCAGGCCCGGCACATGCTGGGCGTGCAGGTGCCACAATTTGCCGCTGATGACAGCAACGCCCAACGGCGTTTGGCGGCGGTCTGGGTTGCCTTGGGCGAACACGAGCAAGCGGCGAGGCTGCTCGACCGGATTGCAGCGCAGCAGACGCGCCCCGATCCGTTGTTGCGGCGTGATGCCGCCCGCCTGGTGGCGCAGGATGACCCGCAACGGGCGCTGGACCTCTATGCGGCGGCCATGGCCGATGCGCAGTTGCTCGACCGCGCCGCCGTGTCGCCACGCGACGACCGCGCGCTGACACTGGCCAGCCGCGAGCAGGGCGCCGATGACTGGCTGGCGCGCAGCTTGCGCAGCGACGTCGATGCCCTGTATCGCCAGCGCAATACCCACGTGACCCTGATGCATGATTACGGCTGGCGCGAGGATGACGGTACGCCGGGCACGTCCGAGCTGAGCACCCAGTCGACCTTGTTGCATGTCGATACCCCCTGGCAGGACGGCACCGCCTTTGCGCGTATAGAACGTATCGGCATGGATGCGGGCTCGTTCGAGCAGAACGATCAGGGGCGCTACACCCCCGACTTCGGCAGCTGCCAGTTTGTTGGCCAGACGGATGACGGAAAATCGCTGCCCGCGTGTACGGGCGGCTCGCAGACAGCCAACGGCAGTGTGCTGGCGCTGGGTTGGCAGGGCAACCGCTGGGCCTTCGACCTGGGCACCACCCAGGGCTACGCAGTCAACAACTGGCTGGGTGGGGCAACGGTCAACGGCGACCTGGGCCAGGTAGGCTGGTCAATGACCGCTTCGCGGCGGCCGATGAGCAACTCGCTGCTGTCGTTCGCCGGGGCACGTGACCCGGCAACCGGCGTGCGCTGGGGCGGGATCACGGCCAATGGCGCCACACTTGGCCTGAGCTGGGACCAAGGGGGCGATAACGGCGTCTGGGCCAGCCTGGGGCACCACTGGCTGTATGGCGAGAACGTCGCCGACAACCAGCGCACCCGCGCCATGGCCGGCTACTACCACCGCCTGGTGGAAAAAGCCGACGAGCGCGTACGCGTTGGCCTGACGCTGATGCACTGGCGTCACGACAAGGACCTGGGCGGCTACAGCCTGGGGCAGGGCGGCTACTACAGCCCGCAACGCTACACGTCGGTGGGCGTGCCGGTCAGTTACGCCTGGCGCAACTACGACTGGTCGTTGCTGCTGGAGGGTTCGGTCGGTTGGTCCCAAGCCCACAGCGGCCGCAGCCGCCTGTACCCGGACGCGCACATCAACCACAAAGTACTGGCGCAGTATGACGTGCGCTCGAACATCGATGCCATGAACGACGCCAGCGACAGCAGCGGCCTGGGCTACCGCCTGCGCGGCCTGTTCGAGCGCCGCCTGAGCGACCACTGGGTGCTGGGGGGCGGGTTCGATTGGCAGCACAGCGATGACTATGCACCTAGCCACGGCATGCTTTACTTGCGCTACCTGTTCGAGCCATGGCGGGGCAACCTCGCGCTGCCGGTGACGCCGCTGGAGCCGTACAGCGAGTGGCGTTGAGGCACGGTGAGCCTAGTGTGGTGTTTCAGAAATATACCAATGAACATTACATATCCAGGGCCCGTGCCGCATGGGCGACTGAGGCCAGAATGCCCTCGGCTTTTTTAAGGGGAGATGGGATGCCTGGAGATTGTATTCGCGGCCACCAGGTGCCTGGCTTGGCATTTTCAGCGCCTGTCAGATCGAGCGCCGCCCGCGCGGCGCATCGCGAGCTACGCTCGCTCCTACGTTTGTTTCGGGCCAGTAACGCCTGCACCCGTGCACGCGACCGCCTTGTTTGTACGACACGATATCCAGCCAGGTGCCCAAGGCGTTCGCGCGCAAATCCCACAGGAATAACTGGCCCGAAACAAACGTAGGAGCGAGCGTAGCTCGCGATGCGCCGCGCGGGCGGCGCTCGATCTTCGCCCCACCTCCAAACCCAAGACAGACACCTAGCCGCCATTACCTTATCTCCCGACAAGGGCATAGCAGCCTCACTTCCCCCACATTCCTTGAAGAACCATAAAAAGCCGAGGACATCCTTGTCTCAGTCGCTCGTGCGGCACGGGCCTGAACAGCATCATGCCCATGCTTTTAGACACGGTCTTCGCCTGATCTATGCTAGGGGCGAAAACCTGTTATCGATCAAAGACTGTTGAGGCCTCGCACGTGGGGCAGGAGCAAGGATGGCCCAGTCAAAGAAAATCAGAGTCATGTTGTCCAGTCGCTGCAACGACCGTTTTCCCGCTGGCAGGGATCAAACCCTCAGCAGTATCCGCGCGCAGCTCAAGCGTGAGATAGAAGGCACGACGCTGTTTGGCAAACAACTGTTCGAAGTCTGGATCAACGAAGATGCACCCCCGGCCGATGGCATGCATGACAGTTGGGACGCTTGTTTACAAGCCGTGCGCGATTGCGATGTGCTGTTGGTGCTGTCCAATGGCAATGCCGGCTGGGCCAGTGGTGACGGTGACATCGGCATCTGCCATGCGGAGTACATGGAAGGGCTTGCCACCACGCGCGGGAAGGTGCGCTTCATCGCCATGCCGAATATTCCGGTCGGTGATAGCCGGGAAGCTGAGGCAGCACGTAATCAGCGCTTCCAGGCGTTTATCGCGCAACAGACCCCGTTCAGGGGGGGAATGGTCTCTACCGTCGAGCAGTTGCGCGACCGCGTTCAGGAAGCGCTGCTCGAAGCGGTGGTGGTTCTGACTCAGCGGGGGGTAACCGCTGCCGCTTCGAGCCGCTTCGACATGGGCCAGGCGCTCGATTGGACACGGATGGACTTTCGTCAGCGCAAACGCGCGATGGAAACGGTGTTGCTGCAGGCGCTTACGGGTGGCGAAGCCCCGGTTGGCGATGCGTATGCCATTGTTCCAATGGCCGACGTGAATATCGCTGTGTTTGTCCATGCAATCCCGGCTGCGTTCACCGTTGCCGCTGCGCGTGAGTTGGTGGGTAAGCCCTTTCTTCGGGACCATGAGCATGCTCATTTATTGCAAGACGCGCATGGGCCGGTGCACCTGATTGCCTGCCATCGTGGGGCTACAGAGACTCAGGCCACGGCGTTGCTGGGCTTTGCTGATGCAACGGTGGTCAGCGGACCCTTCGGTGTGTTTGTCGCGGATGATGTACAGAAGGTACAGTTTGCCTTCCTGGCCAACTGCCGCGATGCGTCGCAAACGCGCCATGCGCTGCAGCGCTTCAGAGAATGGCTGGACCAGACCGGTGAAGCGCAGAGGTTGGCCAAGAGAGCCGTTTCGCGCGCCAGAATTGTCAGCGTTGTTGCTGCCGAGCTTGAGGGGAGATAACAGGGATGTCCAAAGCACGCTTTACCGTAGGGCCGGTGTTGTCTTTTCGCGGCGTCAGCGAAGCCGGGCAGTGGCAAGTGACTGCGTTGCTCGGGGTTGCAAAGGGTTCTGCAGTCCCCGCGCTGGTTATTGAAGGGCGGGCATGCGCTGCGCCGAAGGTGTTGCTGGAGCATGGCAAGGAAACCATCCTTCGCTATGACCTGAGCTGCGAGCAACAGGCCCAGGAGCGAACGGTGCAATTTGGTGTAGCGCAGGGCGGGCCGCAATGGCAGTTCTCCGTGCCCGGCCGAGACTATGCCCCAAGAATGGCCTACGTCTCTTGCAATGGCTTTTCCGACCCTAGTGGCATGCGCAAGTTGGTGCGCCCTGAAAATGCCGTCTGGGCTGACCTGATCAGCAACCATGACAGTGCGCTGCGCGATGCAGGTTACGTGCTGGACAAGGAGCAGCTTTGGCACGAAGCCCGTATCCATGACAAGGGCTTGAAGCGCTTTCAATTGCTGTTGATGGGGGGCGACCAGATTTACTTCGACTCGATCTGGGAAGATATAACCGCGCTCAAGAAATGGGTCGGGCTGTCGCGCAAGGAGCAGTTGGCATTCAAGGTAGGCGTGACGCTGGACAAGGAGATCGAATCTTACTATTTCGGGCTCTATGCCAAACGTTGGCTGCCGGATACTCGGCGTGACTGGGGCCAGGCCAAGCCGAACCTGGATGCCGCTGATGCGATGGCGAGAATCCCCACGGTGATGATGTGGGACGACCACGACATCTTCGACGGCTGGGGGTCTTACAGCCCCGCCATGCAGCACTGTGAGTTGTTCCAGGTGATGATGCGCCACGCGCGCAAGGCGTTCTGGGTGTTTCAGTTGCAGCATGCCCTGAATGACTTGCCGCCGCTGCAAGGGCTGAAGCGTGCAAATGTTTCCCAGCAGGACCCTCAGTACGAGCCGATAGCATGGCGCACACGGCTGAAAGGGGACCGTTTGGCCTTGCCACTTCTGGATGGCCAACCGGGCTTCAGTTTCGGCTTTCACATAGGGCCGGTATCACTGTTCGTGGCTGATTTGCGCACCGAGCGTTCACGCACCCAGGTGATGGGGGCCGCGACCTGGGCTGCCATGCAGGCTTGGCTCGGCACACTGCGTGACGGTGAGCCTGCTCATCCGGGGAGCAAATGCCAGCACCTGATCTTCATGTCCTCGGTGCCAGTCGCGCACCCCAAACTGTCCCTGGCTGAAGGGTTACTCGATACCTTCGGCCAGGACCATGTGCTCGACAGCAATGCTGACGACCTCAAGGACCATTGGTCGCACGGCGATCACGAGGGCGAGCGCAAGCGCCTGCTGGAATCGCTGACCCGGATTGCCGAGCAGAGGTTGCTGCGGGTATCCATCGCGTCTGGGGATGTGCATGTCGCGGCGTGGGGCAGCTGCTATCGCCGAGACATCCCGCCGACCTCGAACTGGGCGCAGATTCAGCAATTCACCTCGTCGGGTGTGGTGCATCCATCGTTGATCGGCGTGGCCGAACGGCTGTTTCTGCAGTTGCTGAACCACACCGCCAGCAAAGTACAGTCCATCGATGTGCAGCACTGTGTCGAGATGATGCTGTTCCCGGGGTTCAATCGCTATGTGATGCCATCCCGGAACTGGTTGGCGTTTGAGTTGGACATGGGCGGTGAGGTCGGTAGCAAGCTGTGGGCGACCTGGCGCTGTGAAACGGAGGCGGGGTTCTCCAACCACCTGCAGGCGGTGCATCCGGCTCAGAAGTAGAGCGTGCCAACAAATCCGGGCCTCAGTGCAGCCGATCGGCATCCTGCGGCCATTGCGAGCATCAGATTGGCTCACTCGGCTTGACCCTGATCAGACCAAGGTCGGTGTCGGGGGCAAGCCAACGCCCGCCCCGCCAGATCAATCTACCCGCACGAACACGTTCTTGGCCATGTCACTGCCACCAACGGCTTCCAGGCGTTTGCCGCCATCCAGTACGCGAACGTTGATCAGGGCTACACCGTCCTTGTTGCGAGCAGTGACCACATCGTCCTTGCGCTCCCACTCGTCGACCTTGACCTTGTTGCCGTTGGCGATGATGTAGTCGCTCGAGAACTCTACCGTCTGCTTGGGACCCTGGAAGCCCATCACGGTGGTGGTTTGTTCGTAGGTGCCTTCCAGCGCGTCGTTGCCGCAGCCGGCCAGTACGCAGAACGGCAACGCCATGAGCACGAGTTTGAGTTTACGCATGAGATTTCCTTATCGGTTGGTGGTGATATCGGCGGGCCAACCCATGGCGGACATTGATTCAATCAAGACCCGCCATGCGCTGCCTTACAGGGGGCAGAGCTTACCTGAGTGACGCCGAGGTATCACGAAATGTCATCAACGCCTCTCACTAACGCGCACTTGGCCCAGCTCGGCCAAGTAGAGCCGCCCGGGGATTCCAGGCGTCATACGGGCAGGGTGGATTACTTGAACAGCGGCACGCCGCTGAGCTTCTGCAACTCGTCGAAGTCGATGTCGGCGCAGATCTCTATCACCTGCAGCCCATCGGACGTCACCTCCAGCACGGCCAGGTCGGTGTAGATGCGGCTTACGCAACCGATACCGGTCAGCGGGTAGGTGCACTCGGGCACAAGCTTGCTTTCGCCGGACTTGGTCAGGTGGTCCATCATCACGAACACTTGGCGGGCGCCCGTGGCGAGGTCCATCGCACCGCCTACGGCCGGGATCGAACCTTCGGCGCCGGTGTGCCAGTTGGCCAGGTCGCCCTTGGCCGACACCTGGAAGGCGCCCAGTACGGCGATGTCCAGATGGCCGCCACGCATCATCGAGAAGGAGTCGGCGTGGTGGAAGAAGGCACCGCCGGTGAGCAGGGTCACGTGCTGCTTGCCGGCGTTGATCAGGTCATCGTCTTCTTCACCCGGCGCAGGGCTTGGGCCCATGCCCAGCAGGCCGTTTTCGCTGTGCAGGAATACTTCCTTGTCGCCCAGGTAATTGGCCACCAGGGTCGGTGCGCCGATGCCCAAGTTTACGTACGCGCCTTCCTGAATGTCTGCGGCCACGCGCTGGGCCATCTCGGTACGGGAGAGTTTTTTTGTGATGGTCATGGCAGGCCTCAGACAGCGTTGGCGATCGAAGAAGCGGCAGCGCCGGTGACGGCGACCACGCGCTGGACGAAGATACCCGGGGTGATGATGTGTTCCGGGTCCAGTTCACCGAGTTCGACGATCTGGTCAACTTGGGCGATGGCGGTCTTGGCGGCCATGGCCATGATCGGGCCGAAGTTGCGGGCGGCCTTGCGGTAGATCAGGTTGCCCCAACGGTCGCCCTTGTGCGCCTTGATCAGCGCGAAGTCGGCGTGCAGCGGCATCTCCAGAACGTACTGGCGGCCGTCGATTTCACGGGTTTCCTTGCCTTCGGCCAGCAGGGTGCCGTAGCCGGTCGGCGAGAAGAACGCACCGATGCCCGAGCCCGCAGCACGGATACGCTCGGCCAGGTTGCCTTGCGGTACCACTTCCAGCTCGATCTTGCCGGCCCGGTACAGTTCGTCGAACACGTAGGAGTCGGACTGGCGCGGGAACGAGCAGACCACCTTGCGTACGCTGCCCGCCTTGAGCAGTGCGGCAAGCCCGACCTCACCGTTGCCGGCATTGTTGCTGATGATGGTGAGGTCACGGGTACCGGTGGCGATCAGGGCATCAATCAGTTCAGACGGCATGCCGGCAGTGCCAAAACCACCGACCATGATGGTCGAACCGTCGGTGATGCCTTCCACCGCGCTGGCGATGGACTCAAACGTTTTATTGATCAAAGCGAGCTCCTGGTTTTTCCTGGAGTGTGGGTTATCGACCTTGTCTTCGCGTAGCGAAGCGGTGGGCCAATCAGCACCTAGGAATTGTTGGGTGACTGCGTACTAGCGTGCCGCAAGATCGTGCACAAGTAGAGGGAGCTAAGCGGATTTTGTGCGATTATCGAACTGTTGTGCGATGTGTGAGTATTGAGTGCAACGCCTGTCGACCCGCTGCATTCTGATCTGAGAACCGCTCAAACATCAGCTCCCGCAGCCTGCGTTAGGGCTTTCGACGAGTTCGCCGCGATGCTTTACAATAGGCACATGTGCCTACGAGGCTTTCCATGTACCCGAAAGACAAGCTCCTGTGGCTTATCGAGCAATCAGGCGTCACCCAAGCCCAAGCGGCTGAACTTATTGCCCAGGAAACCAAGCGTCCATGTAGCGTACGTAGTGTGCGAGCTTGGCTGGCGGCCTCTGATAAATCCAGCGCACGACCCTGCCCAACCTGGGCGGTCAGCGCGTTGGAGACTCGACTACTTTTCCTGAATAGGATTGCTCGATGACAGGTGCAAGTACCTTGTTGCCGGACAGCACCCAACGGTTTTGGGAGCATTCCATTGCGCCTACGGGTCGGCCCTGAATGACTGGAGACACCGCCCATGCTTAAAAACCTGACGTTTGAAGGGGTTGGTCCTGCAGAGAGGCTCGCCATCGACTTCAAACCGCGCTTGAACTTCCTGACCGGTGACAATGGCCTGGGAAAAAGTTTTGTTCTGGACATCGCTTGGTGGTCATTAACGCGCACTTGGCCCAGAGATGGCATAGCCACCCCGCGTAAGAATGCCAGGCAGTCGAGCATCGCGTACTGCTATCAAGGTAGCACCGGCGAATTTGCTTACAAAAGTAACTTTGACCATGAGTCCCAGCAATGGTCGGTCAAACAGAGCCGCCCGGCGATTCCGGGAGTAGTGATCTATGCAGGCGTTGATGGCAGCTTCTCCGTCTGGGATCCGGCGCGTAACTACTGGAAGGGAGACACAGGAGAGACCGCAGCGCCGAACCGCCCACGTAGCTTCGACTTTTCGCCTGATGCGGTTTGGAATGGCTTGCTTTCCAGCGACGGCAAAACCCAACTCTGCAACGGGCTGATCAGTGATTGGGTTCTGTGGCAGGAAGGTAGCAAGCCCGCTTTCGATGATCTGGTCAAAGTGTTGGATGCTCTCTCACCTTCTGGTGTAGAAAAAATGAAGCCAGGGGAGCCGATGCGTGTAGGGGAGAGTGTTCGTGACATTCCCTCGTTGCGCATGCCATACGGGCAAGATGTGCCGTTGACTCAGGCATCGGCTGGAATGCGTCGTATCGCGGCATTAGCCTACCTGTTGGTATGGACCTGGCGGGAGCATCAACTGGCTTACGAGCGTTACCGGGTACAACCGGCAAGAGAGATCATCTTTCTGATTGATGAAATAGAGTGCCACCTGCATCCGGAGTGGCAACGCCGTATCGTCCCAGCGTTGCTCAATGTGATGAATGCACTGACCGGAAGCCGTGAGGTACCTGTACAGCTATTGGCGGCGACTCATTCGCCGCTGGTGCTGGCTTCGGTCGAACCTGATTTTGATGAGTCGCGTGACTGCATCTGGGATTTCGATCTTGTCGGTACCGAAGTGCAAGCATCGCTCTATCCGTACTCGCGTAAAGGGGATGTGAATGCCTGGCTGTCTTCTGCGGTTTTCAACCTGAAGGAGCCCAGCTCCGTGGCTGCAGAAGAGGCGCTGGGGCGTGCGCGGACATTCTTGCGGGAAGTCAGCCTGCAGAAGGCGCCATTGACAGCTGAGCAGAAGCACACGCTCTGCGATATTGATACGGCACTTCGGGGTAGCCTGAGTGATGTCGATTCTTTCTGGATTCGCTGGAGCCATTTCCGCGAGCAGAGGCTGGGCAACGAATGATCCGAGTCGAGCCAGAGGGTGAGCCTGAGCGCTTTGATGAGACAGTAAGACAACCCGGGCTTCGTGCCATTGCCGAACTGGTAGGTGAAGAGGGCTTGCCCGCGCGTAAAGGGCGGCCCAGGAAGGTAGTGGCGCAAGCACGGGAAGCTAT
>NZ_JANIAG010000160.1:0-13074 GCF_028682155.1 Pseudomonas sp. 39004 | reverse complement strand
TCAAGCCATGCGCACAAACCCACTTATTCGCTCAGCGCCGGCCAGCCATCCGCCACCAAAAATACCCGCTCAACTTCATGCCAGGCCCCATCGGCCTGCATGTGCAACCTGACCAGCATCTGCGCCGGTGCCTGCTCATCCAACTCCGCCAGCCAAGCCTCGAACTGCTGCACTGTCCAGCACGCCTCGGCCGTGACCCGCGCTGGCGCCAACCAGGCATTGCGCGGCAGGGGCTGCCAACGTTCAGCTGTGGCCCTTGGCCAATCGCGCCGGCGTAACCAACGCCCGCGCAGATGCAGCGGGTTGGCCCCCTCGGGCGGTTCTGCATACCCAGGCCATGGGTAGAACAGATAACCCGCAAGCCACAGATGCGCCTGCACCTGCTGCACGCCAAGCCCGGCCAGCGCCACACGGCTGCGCGCACCACTGGACATGGGCAACTGATGCCCGGCCAGGTGCGCCAGCTTGCTGCCCAATCGGTCGTGACACCCCGGCCCGAGCCACTGCGCGGGGTCGCGGCCACCGCTGTGGTCCGGCCCCAGGTAAAGCTTGATCGCCAGCTCCAGGTGGTGGGTGCCTTCAGCGTCGCGCAGCAAGATATCCAGCTCGCCCAGCGTGCGCCCACCTTCACGGATCGCCAGGTTGGCCGCCAGCAGCTCGATACCCGGCGCCTGGCCGAGGGCGAACTGCCACAGGCTTTCATAGTAAAGCCCCAGGCGCCGGCTGGTCAGCCTTGCCAGCCCGTCACGCAGCGGCTGATCATCGGCATCCAAGGCCAGCAACCAGGCCTTCAGGCGCTGCGGCTCATCGGCCCAGCCACTGCCTGCCAGCGGGTGGCGCTGGGGGCAGGGCGGGGCGCTGAGCAACGGTGGGGACAGCAGTGTCCAGGCCAGGTCGCGCACGGCAGGGCGGCGCAACTGGCGGGGTAAGTCGTGGAGTTCGGCGAAGGGCATCATCCAGCGAGCATAGCCGGTTTGCCGCTGCCCGGTCGTTTCGCCCATAATCGGCGCATAGTCACCCGCCGCAGAGCCTCGCAGGAGCCCCATGGAGCAATTTCGCAATATCGGTATCATCGGACGCCTTGGCAGCTCACAGGTGCTCGACACCATTCGCCGACTGAAAAAATTCCTCATCGAGCGCCACCTGCATGTGATCCTCGAGGACACCATCGCAGAAGTCCTGCCCGGCCACGGCCTGCAGACGTCCACGCGCAAGTTGCTGGGCGAGGTCTGCGACCTGGTCATCGTCGTTGGCGGTGATGGCAGCCTGCTCGGCGCCGCCCGCGCCCTGGCCCGGCACAACATTCCGGTGCTGGGCATCAACCGCGGCAACCTGGGCTTTCTCACCGATATCCGCCCCGACGAGCTGGAAGAAAAGGTCGCCGAAGTGCTCGACGGCCATTATCTGGTAGAAAACCGCTTCCTGCTGCAGGCCGAAGTGCGCCGGCACCACGAGGCCATCGGCCAGGGCGATGCGCTCAACGATGTGGTCCTGCACCCCGGCAAATCGACGCGAATGATCGAGTTCGAGATCTACATCGATGGCCAGTTCGTCTGCAGCCAGAAGGCCGACGGCCTGATCGTCGCCACCCCGACCGGCTCGACCGCCTATGCGTTGTCGGCGGGCGGCCCGATCATGCACCCCAAGCTCGACGCCATCGTCATCGTGCCGATGTATCCGCATACCCTGTCGGGCCGGCCGATCGTGGTGGACGGCAACAGCGAACTGAAGATCGTCGTGGCCAAGGACCTGCAGATCTATCCGCAGGTCTCCTGTGACGGCCAGAACCACTTCACCTGCGCCCCCGGCGACACCATCACGGTGAGCAAGAAGCCGCAGAAACTGCGCCTGATCCATCCGCTGGACCACAATTACTACGAAGTCTGCCGTACCAAACTCGGCTGGGGCAGCCGCCTTGGCAGCAGGGACGACTGATGCTCGATCCGGCGCGAAGTTTCGACATCATCGGTGACGTGCATGGTTGTGCGCTGACCCTTGAACGCCTGCTCGACGCCCTGGGTTACAAGCGTGTGGCAGGCGTCTGGCGCCACCCACGGCGCCAGGCACTGTTCCTCGGCGACATCGTCGACCGTGGGCCGCGTATCCGCGAGGCCTTGCACATCGTGCACGACATGGTCGAGGCCGGTCAGGCGTTCTGCATCATGGGCAACCATGAGTACAACGCCCTGGGCTGGGTTACCCCGGCCCTGCCCGGCAGCGGCAAGGCCCATGTGCGCGAGCACACGCCACGCCACGCCCGGCTGATCGACGAGACCCTGACCCAGTTCGCCCACCACCCCGGCGACTGGCACGACTTCGTCAACTGGTTCTATGAATTGCCGCTGTTCGTCGACGCCGGGCGCTTCCGCCTGGTGCACGCCTGCTGGGACCCCCGGTTGATCGAGCCGCTACGCCAGCAATACCCGAATGGGCGCATCGACCAACACTTCATCCAGGCCTCGGCCGTACCCGGCAGTTTCGCCGCCACGGTGTGCAATCGCCTGCTGCGGGGCACCGACATGCGCCTGCCGGACGGGCTGACCCTGACCGGTGGCGATGGCCTGACCCGCGCCTTCTTCCGCACCAAATTCTGGGAAGAAGACCCGCAAACCTATGGCGACATCGTGTTCCAGCCCGACGCCCTGCCCGAGGCAGTCGCCAGCACACCGCTCAGCCATACCCAGAAGAACGCCTTGCTGCGCTATGCCGAGGACGAACCCTTGCTGTTCGTCGGCCATTACTGGCGCAGCGGCCGCCCGGCGCCGATACGCGACAACCTGGCCTGCCTGGACTACAGCGCGGTGCTGTATGGCAAGCTGGCAGCCTACCGGCTGGATGATGAAACCCGTATCGACCCGCACAAGTTCGTCTGGGTCGACGTCGACCGCCCACAGGCCAATCAATGAACATAATCGAAGTGATGCGCCTGCCGCTGTCGGTCGACCTCAGCGGCTTCGTCCATCTGCTGCAGCGCCTGCAGGTGCCGCACCGGGTCAGCGAAGAAGGCGATGCCCAGGTGCTCTGGGCGCCCGACACCTTGGTCGAAGACGTGCTGCAACTCTACCAGCGCTTCCCGGACGGCAACGCCGACCTTGAGCTTGCCCCGGCGCCGGTGGCAGCGGGTTCAACCGCGACTGCCGCTACCCAGCCCTCCCTGAAGGACCAGGCAAAAGCCTGCAAGGTCACCACCGTGATCCTGCTGCTGTGCTTCATCGTCGCGGGCCTCACCAGCCTTGGCGAAAACTTCTCGACCATCGGCTGGTTCACCTTCCTCGATTTCCGCGTACAAGGCGACTACCTGTACTTCACCCCACTGGCCCAAGGCCTCGTCGAGGGCCAATGGTGGCGCCTGGTGTCACCGATGCTGCTGCACTTCGGCGTGCTGCACCTGGCGATGAACAGCCTGTGGTACTGGGAGCTGGGCAAGCGCATCGAACTGCGCCAGGGCCCGTGGCTGTTGCTGGGCCTGACCCTGTTGTTCAGCCTGGTGTCCAACCTTGCCCAGCACTACACCAGCGGCCCGAGCCTGTTCGGCGGCCTGTCTGGCGTGCTCTACGGCCTGCTCGGGCATATCTGGCTGTACCAGTGGCTGGCGCCCAACCCGCACTTCAACCTGCCCAAGGGCGTGCTGGTGATGATGCTCATCTGGCTGGTGGTGTGCCTGACCGGGGTGGTCGGCCAGCTCGGCTTCGGCCAGATCGCCAATGCCGCCCACGTCGGCGGGTTGCTCATCGGATGCCTGACAGGGCTCTTGGGTGGCGGGATGGCCCGGCGTAAACTGTCGGCTTGAATTAGGAGACGCTATGTCCACTTTCGCGCAAATGATCGAAAACATTACCCCCGAAATCTACGAGAGCCTGAAAACGGCCGTGGAGATCGGTAAATGGTCCGATGGCCGCAAGCTCACTGTCGAACAGAAAGAGCTGTCGTTGCAGGCCGTGATCGCCTGGGAGATGCAAAACCTCCCCGAAGACCAGCGCACCGGTTACATGGGCCCGCAGGAATGCGCGTCGAAGTCGGCGCCGATCGCTAACATTCTGTTCAAGTCGGACTCGGTACATTGATCGAACTCGCTCGTGGCTCTTTGAGCAAGATGGCGGTGCGCCTGGAAGCACCGGTCGTGCAATACAGCTTTCGCCTGGGTGAGGAGCAGGTACCGGTCAACCCGCTGATCGGCCAGCGCCTGCGCCTGGAGTACCTCGGCGCCATCCA
This sequence comes from Pseudomonas sp. 39004, assembly GCF_028682155.1. Taxonomy (NCBI): domain Bacteria; kingdom Pseudomonadati; phylum Pseudomonadota; class Gammaproteobacteria; order Pseudomonadales; family Pseudomonadaceae; genus Pseudomonas; species Pseudomonas sp. 39004. The sequence continues at coordinate 8,862 of NZ_JANIAG010000160.1, read as the reverse complement.
CTGCAGCCATTGCGGCAAGCGCACCAAGACCAGCTTCAGCCAGGGTTACTGCTACCCGTGCATGACCAAGCTGGCTCAGTGCGACATTTGCATCATGGCCCCGGAACGCTGCCACTACGACGCCGGCACCTGCCGTGAGCCGTCCTGGGGCGAGCAGTTCTGCATGACTGACCACGTGGTCTACCTGGCCAACTCGTCGGGGGTCAAGGTCGGCATCACCCGCGCCACCCAACTGCCCACCCGCTGGCTCGACCAGGGTGCCAGCCAGGCCCTGCCGATCATGCGCGTGGCCACCCGCCAGCAATCAGGCCTGGTCGAAGACGTGCTGCGCAGCCAGGTACCCGACCGCACCAACTGGCGTGCACTGCTCAAGGGCGACGCCGAAGTGCTGGACCTGGTCGCTATCCGCGAACAGATCTTCGATGCCTGCGCCGACGGCCTGCGCGAGCTGCAGGCACGCTTTGGCCTGCAGGCGCTGCAGCTGCTGCCGGATGCCGAAGTGGTGCAGATGCGTTACCCGGTCGAGGCCTACCCGACGAAGATCGTCAGCTTCAACCTGGACAAGAACCCGGTGGTGGAAGGCACGCTGCTGGGCATCAAGGGCCAGTACCTGATTTTCGACACCGGCGTGATCAACATTCGCAAGTACACGGCCTACCAGTTGGCCGTGCTCCAGTAAAAAGGACCTGCACATGCGTACCGAACAACCGCAAGTGATCTACCTCAAGGACTACCAGGCGCCCGAGTACCTGATCGACGAGACGCACCTGACCTTCGAGCTGTTCGAGGACCACACCCTGGTCCATGCGCAACTGGTCATGCGCCGCAACCCGGCACGCGGTGCCGGCCTGCCGCCACTGGTGCTCGACGGCCAGCAGCTCGAACTGCTGCGCGCCTCGCTGGACGATCAGGAGCTGCAGCCAAGCGACTACCAGCTTGAAGCCGACAGCCTGACGGTCCACCCCAAGGCCGAGCGCTTCACCCTCGACACCAGCGTTAAGATCCACCCCGAGAGCAACACCGCGCTGGAAGGCCTGTACAAGTCCGGCAAGATGTTCTGCACCCAGTGCGAGGCCGAGGGTTTCCGCAAGATCACCTATTACCTCGACCGCCCGGATGTGATGAGCACCTTCACCACCACGGTGATCGCCGAGCAGCATCGCTACCCGGTGCTGCTGTCCAACGGCAACCCGATCGGCAGCGGGCCGGCTGAAGAAGGCCGGCACTGGGCGACCTGGGAAGACCCGTTCATGAAACCGGCCTACCTGTTCGCCCTGGTGGCCGGTGACCTGTGGTGCGTCGAGGACAGTTTCACGCGCCAGTCGGGCCGCGACGTGACCCTGCGTATCTACGTCGAACCCGAGAACATCGACAAGTGCGACCACGCCATGGTCAGCCTGAAGAAGTCCATGCGCTGGGACGAGGAAGTCTACGGCCGTGAGTATGACCTGGACATCTTCATGATCGTCGCGGTCAATGACTTCAACATGGGCGCCATGGAAAACAAGGGCCTGAACATCTTCAACTCGAGCTGCGTGCTGGCCCGCGCCGAAACCGCCACCGACGCCGCCCACCAGCGGGTCGAAGGCGTGGTTGCCCACGAGTACTTCCACAACTGGTCGGGCAACCGCGTAACTTGCCGCGACTGGTTCCAGCTGTCGCTCAAGGAAGGCTTCACGGTGTTCCGCGACGCCGAGTTCAGCGCCGACATGAACTCGCGCACGGTCAAGCGCATCGAGGACGTCGCCTACCTGCGTACCCACCAGTTCGCGGAAGATGCCGGCCCCATGGCCCACCCGGTACGCCCGGACAGCTTCATCGAAATCTCCAACTTCTACACCCTGACCGTCTACGAGAAGGGTGCCGAAGTGGTGCGCATGGTCCGCACCCTGCTGGGCGCCGAGGGCTTCCGCAAGGGCAGCGACCTGTATTTCGAACGCCACGATGGCCAGGCGGTGACCACCGACGACTTCATCAAGGCCATGGAAGATGCCAACGGCGTCGACCTGACGCAGTTCAAGCGCTGGTACAGCCAGGCCGGCACGCCGCGCCTTGAGGTGAGCGAAGCCTATGACGCGGGTGCCCAGACCTACAGCCTGACGTTCCGCCAGAGCTGCCCGCAGACGCCGGACAAGGCCGACAAGTTGCCGTTTGTGATCCCGGTCGAACTGGGCCTGCTGGATGCCGAAGGCAACGACCTGCCACTGCGCCTGGCCGGCGAAGCCGCCGCTGCCGGCAGCAGCCGCGTGCTGTCGGTGACCGAGGCCGAGCAGACCTTCACCTTCGAAGGCATCACGGCCAAGCCGCTGCCCTCGCTGCTGCGAGGTTTCAGCGCGCCGGTGAAGCTGAGCTTCCCGTATGACCGCGACCAGCTGATGTTCCTCATGCAGCACGACAGCGACGGCTTCAACCGCTGGGAAGCGGGCCAGCAACTGTCGGTGCAGGTGCTGCAGGAGCTGATCGGCCAGCATCAGCGCGGCGAAGCGCTGAAGCTCGACCAGCGCCTGATCACTGCGCTGGGCACCGTGCTGGGCAACACGTCGCTGGACGCTGCCATGGTCGCCGAGATGCTGTCGCTGCCGGGCGAGGCCTACCTCACCGAGATCAGCCAGGTGGCCGACGTCGATGCCATCCACGCCGCCCGCGAGTTCGCCCGCCAGCAGATCGCCGAGCAGTTGTTCGATGGCCTGTGGGCGCGCTATCAGGCGCACCGCGAGGTCTCGCGCAGCACAGCCTACGTCGCTTCGGCCGAGCACTTCGCCCGCCGCAGCCTGCAGAACATCGCCCTGTCGTACCTGATGCTGAGCGGCAAGCCGCAGGTTCTGGAAGCGACCCTGGAGCAGTTCGACCAGTGCGACAACATGACCGAACGTCTGACGGCCCTGGCGGTACTGGTCAACTCGCCGTTCGAGGCTGAGCGGGCCAAGGCGCTGGCAACCTTCGCCGAGCACTTCAAGGACAACCCGCTGGTCATGGACCAGTGGTTCAGCGTGCAGGCCGCCAGCTCACTGCCGGGCGGGCTGGCGCGGGTCAAGGCGCTGATGCAGCACCCGGCGTTCACCCTGAAAAACCCGAACAAGGTGCGCGCGCTGGTTGGTGCCTTTGCCGGGCAGAACCTGGTCAACTTCCATGCGGCGGATGGCTCGGGCTATCGCTTCCTGGCAGACCTGGTGATCGAGCTGAATGCGCTGAACCCGCAGATTGCTTCGCGTCAATTGGCGCCGCTGACCCGCTGGCGCAAGTATGACGCTGCGCGTCAGGCGTTGATGAAGGGCGAACTGGAGCGGATTCTCGCTTCTGGGGCGCTGTCCAGTGATGTGTATGAAGTGGTGAGCAAGAGCCTGGCTTGATTGCCAGTGGGGCCGCAAAGCGGCCCCAGCCTTTTATGTGCTTAACAAAACATAACGTCCCGCTCGTTGTATCCGCGCAACGTTCCCCGCTACGATCCCCTCAAGCTATTGCAGGCCTCTACCGCAGGCTTTTCGCAGTACCTGCAAGGCATTGACCCACTAAGAAGAACACAACAGGGGACAGTCATGAGGGAGCAGCTGATGGCGCAGCCCAGGCGTGGTGCCTGGCCGCTGGCCGCCGGTACGATGCTGGCGCTGGCATTGGGAATGTGGACGGGCAGCGTCGAAGCCGCTGCCGCCGACGAATACTCGACCGAATCGGCCAAGGCCAGCCAGAGCCTGCTGATCGACGCCGCCCACGCCGGCAAGCGCCTGGTAGTGGTGGGCGATCGCGGTCATATCCTGTTCTCCGACGACCAAGGCAAGACCTGGACCCAGGCGCGGGTGCCCACCCGGCAACTGCTCACCGCCGTGTTTTTCCTCGACGACAAACGTGGCTGGGCAGTCGGCCATGATGCGCAGATCCTCGCCAGCACCGACGGCGGCGCGACCTGGAGCAAGCAGTTCGAAGACCTTGCCCGTGAAGCCCCGTTGCTCGATGTCACCTTCCTCGACGCCCAGCACGGGTTTGCCGTAGGTGCCTATGGCGCCTTGCTGGAAACCCGCGACGGCGGCCAGCACTGGCAGGACGTCGCCGAGCGGCTGGACAACCCCGACCAGTTCCACCTCAACAGCATCGCCGTGATCAAGGGTGCCGGCCTGTTCATTGTCGGCGAGCAGGGCAGCATGTTCCGCTCCAGCGACGACGGCCAGGCCTGGGCCAAGGTCGATGGCCCTTACGAGGGCTCGTTGTTCGGCGTGATCGGCACCGCCCAGCCGCAGACCCTGCTGGCCTACGGCCTGCGCGGCAACCTGTTCCGTTCAACGGACTTCGGTGACAGCTGGCAGCCGATCGTGCTCAAGGCCGTGCGCGGCACCCTCGAATTCGGCCTGGCAAGCGCTACGCTTGTCGAGGATGGCAGCGTGGTGCTGGTCGGTAACGGCGGCAGTGTGTTGCGCAGCCATGACGACGGGCAAACCTTCAGCGTCTACAACCGTGCCGACCGCATCGCCCTGGCCGGCGTCACTGGCCTGACCACGGGCGGCTTGCTGCTGGTGGGGCAGGGTGGCGTGCACCTGGCCACCGCCGAAGGTGCCGACCAGGCTGCCAAGGAGCCGCGCCCATGACCAGCAGGGAGAGCATCACCATGCACCCGCATCATCAGGACAAGGCCACGCTGCTCGAACGCCTGATCTTCAACAACCGCCCCGTGGTCATCGCCCTGTGCGTGCTGGTCAGCATTTTCCTGTTCTGGCAGGCCACGCAGATTCGCCCCTCCACCAGCTTCGAGAAAATGATCCCGCTCGAACACCCGTTCATCGAGCAGATGATGGAGCACCGCAACGACCTGGCCAACCTCGGCAATACCGTGCGTATTTCCGTGGAGGCGGTCAACGGCGACATCTTCGACAAGGACTACATGGAGACCCTGCGCCAGATCCATGACGAGGTGTTCTACATCCCCGGTGTCGACCGCGCCGGGCTGAAGTCGCTGTGGAGCCCCAGCGTGCGCTGGACCGAAGTGACCGAAGAAGGCTTCTCCGGTGGCGAGGTGATCCCCAATACCTACAACGGCTCGGCCGAAAGCCTCGACGCGTTGCGCGACAACGTGCTCAAGTCCGGCCAGGTCGGGCGCCTGGTGGGTAACAACTTCAAGTCCACGATCGTTGACGTGCCGCTGCTGGAGAGCTACCCCGACCCGCAGGACCAGGGCAAGCAGGTCAAGCTCGACTACCAGCAGTTCTCGCATCAGCTGGAAGAAAAGATCCGCGACAAGTTCCAGGCACAGAACCCCAACGTGAAGATCCATATCGTCGGCTTCGCCAAGAAGGTCGGCGACCTGATCGACGGCCTGGTGATGGTGGTGATGTTCTTCGGCGTGGCCCTGGCCATCACCTGTGTGCTGTTGTACTGGTTTACCTGGTGCATCCGCAGCACCATCGCCGTGCTCATCACCACCCTGGTGGCGGTGGTCTGGCAACTGGGGTTGATGCATGCGGTGGGCTTCGGCCTGGATCCGTATTCCATGCTGGTGCCCTTCCTGATCTTCGCCATCGGCATTTCCCATGGGGTGCAGAAGATCAACGGCATCGCCCTGCAGTCCAGCGACGCCGACAACGCCCTGACTGCGGCCCGGCGCACCTTCCGCCAGCTGTTCCTGCCCGGGATGATCGCCATCCTCGCCGATGCCGTGGGCTTCATCACCTTGCTGATCATCGACATCGGGGTCATCCGCGAGCTGGCCATCGGCGCTTCGATCGGTGTCGCAGTCATCGTCTTTACCAACCTGATCCTGCTGCCGGTGGCGATCTCCTATGTCGGCATCAGCAACAAGGCTGTCGAGCGCAGCAAGAAGGACGCGACCCGTGAACACCCGTTCTGGCGCCTGCTGGCCAACTTCGCCAGTGCCAAGGTGGCGCCGGTGTCGATTGGCCTGGCCCTGGTGATGTTCGCCGGTGGCCTGTGGTACAGCCAGAACCTGAAGATCGGCGACCTCGACCAGGGCGCCCCGGAACTGCGCCCGGACTCACGCTACAACCAGGACAACAACTTCATCATCAGCAACTATTCGACCAGCTCGGACGTGCTGGTGATCATGGTCAAGACGCCGTCGGAAAGCTGCTCGATCCACTCGACAATGGCGCCGATCGACGAGCTGATGTGGACCATGGAGAACACCCCGGGCGTGCAATCGGCGATCTCGCTGGTGACTGTGTCCAAGCAGGTGATCAAGGGCATGAACGAGGGCAACCTGAAATGGGAGACCCTGTCGCGCAACCCGGACGTTCTCAACAACTCCATCGCCCGCGCCGACGGGCTGTACAACGCCGACTGCTCGCTGGCGCCGGTGCTGGTGTTCCTCAACGACCACAAGGCCGAGACCCTGGAACGGGTTACCGCCGCCGCCAAGGCCTTTGCCGACAGCCACAACAAGGATGGCCTGCAGTTTTTGCTGGCAGCCGGCAACGCCGGGATCGAGGCGGCCACCAACGAGGTCATCAAGTCGGCTGAGCTGACCATTCTGGTGCTGGTGTACATCTGCGTGGCGGTGATGTGCCTGATCACCTTCCGCTCGTTCGCGGCGACCTTGTGCATCGTCCTGCCGCTGGTGCTGACATCGGTGCTGGGTAATGCACTGATGGCCTACATGGGCATTGGCGTGAAGGTCGCCACCTTGCCGGTAGTGGCCTTGGGCGTGGGCATTGGCGTGGACTACGGCATCTACATCTACAGCCGCCTGGAAAGCTTCCTGCGCGCAGGCCTGCCGTTGCAGGAGGCCTACTACGAAACCCTGCGTTCGACTGGCAAGGCCGTGTTGTTCACGGGGTTGTGCCTGGCCATTGGCGTGTGCACCTGGATCTTCTCGGCGATCAAGTTCCAGGCCGACATGGGCCTGATGCTGACCTTCATGCTGCTGTGGAACATGTTCGGTGCGCTGTGGCTGCTGCCGGCGCTGGCGCGGTTCCTGATCAAGCCCGAGAAGATGGTGGGCAAGGAGGGTGGGTCGATTTTCGCCCACTGATTGGTGTGCCTGGGGGCCGCGTTGCGGCCCTTTCGCCACGCAATGTGGGAGCGGCCTTTCGTCGCGATGGGCTGCACAGCAGCCCCAGGGTTATAATGCCAGCACATCTCTAACTGGTACCCCCATGTCCCCCCTTGCCACCGCCCTCGCAGCCTGCGACATGCTGCTGATCGACGGCCTGCACGCCTTCGACTTCACCGCCAACGAAACCGGCCTCACCGTCGAATGCATGGACGGCCGCCAGCTGCGCCGCTGGGCCTTCACCGCCGAACAGGTCGCCGCCGCCATCGCCACGGGTGACGAGTGGCAGCTCAGCGATGCCCAGGGCGAGCATCGTCTAGTCTGTATGAGTGCCTTTCGTGCCCCGGATGAAGACGACGATGAAGCGAATCTGGACGAGCCTGCTGACCGCTAGCCTGATGACCCTGACCCTCGATGCCCAGGCTGCCACACTGCTGGTGGGCAGCTACACCGATGGCGCCAGCCAAGGTATCTACCGCTACCGGTTCGACAGCACGACAGGCCATATCGACCCCACCGCGCAACAGGTGGTCAAGAGCGTGAGCCCCTCCTGGCTGGTGCTCTCGGCCGACCAGCGCCAACTGTTCGCCGTCAACGAAACCGTTCAGGGCCACGTCAGCAGTTTCAGCGTGAGCAGCAAAGGCGAGATCAAACCCCTCAACCAGGTGGCCAGCCGGGGCGACGAGCCAACCCACGCCAGCCTCAGCCGCGACCAGCGCTACCTGTTCGTTGCCAATTACGCGGTCAAGCCTGACCCCGGTGGCAGCCTGGTGGTGATCCCGGTGGCCAAGGACGGCAAGCTCAAGGCGGTGGTGCAGCAGGCCCGGCACAAACCAAGTGGCGCCAACCCCGAACGCCAGGCCGGCGCCCATGTGCATTCGCTGGTGCTGTCGCCGGATGGGCAGCACCTGTATGCCAGCGACCTGGGCGCCGACAAGGTGTTCATTTATCGTTACGATGGCGCCAGCGCAGACCACCCACTGACCCCGGCGATTCCTGCTTCAGTGGCCTTGCCGCCGGGCAGCGGCCCGCGCCACCTGCTGTTCGACGGCAAGGGGCGACACGCTTACCTGACCCTGGAAATGAGCGCCGAGGTGGTGATGTTCGATGTTCAGGAAGGCAACCTTGTCGAACGCCAGCGCCTGCCCCTGACCGAGCGCCAGGATGCCGCGGCCAAGGCCGGTGGTGGCTTGCACCTGTCGGCGGATGGGCGCTTCCTGTATGTCAGCAATCGGGGCACGGCCAACGAGATCGTGGCGTTCAGCGTAGGTAAGGACAACGGCCAACTGGCATTCTTGCAGCGCCGTTCGGTCGAAGGTGACCACCCTCGGGAATTTGCCCTGGACCCCAGCGACAACTTCCTGCTGGTGGCCAATCAGAAGAGCAACCAGATCGTGGTCATGCGTCGCGATCCGCGTAGCGGCAAACTGGGGGATACGGTGCAGACGCTGCCACAGGATGCGCCGTCGGACCTGAAATTCATCGAGTGACTATCGATCAGCGTGATAATGGTTACTGTCGCAATGAATTTCTAGCGGCGACCTTGGCGGCGTAAGTTTGACCCAAGGCCCAAACGGGCCAACGTCAAACCACCGCTGTCGAGGTAAGCCCAGATGAACTTCAATCTCTTCCCGGTCATCGCCGCATCCGCCATCTCCGCTTCGGTCGTGCTGCCGGCACAGGCCCATGCCGACACCAGCAGCAAGGCGTCCAGTACCCACAGCTATACCGAACAGTACCTGCGCCAGAGCGCACATTTTCATGCAGCCTTGAGTGGCAAGCACGGCCACTGAGCATTACCCGGCTTTTGTGTAATCGATGGACTCGCCCCCGCCGAGGGATCACAGTGCCACGGCGGGGGCGAGGGC
>NZ_JANIAG010000016.1:0-52552 GCF_028682155.1 Pseudomonas sp. 39004 | reverse complement strand
ACAAGCGCTGTCCTCGACAGCACCCATGTAGCCAGAACCTTTGAGTGTAAGAAATCTTCGTCAACCCGGTTGGGGTCAGTTCTTCTCGATAGTTTTCGCTACACCCTTGCCCTGCCCACTGGACGGCTGAATCTCTCAGCCGCGCAGCAGCATGTGCGTCTGTAGCATCTTCCTCAAATTCAAAAGGTAGATTCTTAGGGAAAGTGGAAAGCGCAGCCCGAAAACGAGCGCCTAACGGATCATTGCTGGTCATAGCAAACTCGAGAGCAAGTTGCCGTACATTGCGTTTGCGACTCTTACGTGTTTTCAAAAACGAAAAAGCTTGATCCTGATCGTCTGTCAATCGAGACTCCAGACGACTTCCGAAAAGGTCGATATCCAACGTGGGAAGTTGCACCACGCGCTTCAGGTCGTGATGCCAGAGCCGTTGACAGCAGACCAAAGGCAATGTGGTCTCGGATACATGGAGCGTTTCAAGTGCGATTGTCAAGGCTAAGCCAAGCGAAGCAACGCAATCAGAATCCTCTACGATCCTGCGGATGATATCGTCAGTCGGCTGACCAAGTTCAATTTGCTGGAATGCCCAGTAGCTGAGGGTGAGCAATGCGCCTTTCAGTGGTGCAGGACCCAGCTGGCCCTGAGACCAGCTGTAAACTGACCAGTCCCCCCAGAAGGTTTGTGAGCCCCAAGGGAATTTCACGATGATTGGAAGTGGCGTTTTGTGGTCGCCCCGTAATGCACAAACTTGTCGCCATCCCATCACGGCATGGTTAGCCATGTCATTTATCAGATTCAGCGCAAGCTCGGGGGTATTTACAAGCAGACTGGCAAAAGGCTCATGCTGCGGTGAAGAATCAGCGTAGTAGCGGTGGAATTTGACTACGCCTGTAGCGTCAAACTCCGGAAGCTGCTGGCCTAGTGGAAAGAAAAAATCGTTTAGCAGATGCTTTTGCTTGGCGGTGCGTTCTGATTCAGGAATTGCCCGAATGGCTTCTCTCCGTTCGGCGCTCAATCGACTTTCCTCCGCCTCACGTGCAAATCGATCACCGGGAAGTTCTTCCATAAGTTCAGATTTGGCCAACTGTACGAGACTCTCTGGTGCTACGGTCGCCATGAAGCGAGCGTAATCCATCAGGGTGGCGTAAACATCATCCTGAAGGTGCTCCGCGGCAGCCGCACGCCGAAAGAGCTCAATAGCAGGCTCAGAAAATGCGTTTGCACTGCGCAGAATCGTGCGCCGAAGGGTAGCGCCGAGCTGTTCCATGGCGTTCCAGCCAAGGCCCTCCCATTTGCGCTCGCTCTCACTATCAAGACTAGCGTTGTGATTTTCCAGCTGCAGCAGCCAAGAACTGCTTTGAGCAACGATTCCCCCTGTGTGTTTGTTCGCGTGGTTCGCCCACATGTTCATCCATACTTCAAAGACATCCATGACGTATGGAACCACTCGCCCTGGCACACTTTCCGCAACTGAGAGCAACCAATCAATCAAACGCCCCCAGCTTCTGATATCTGAGGGCCAGCCAATTAGGTGAGCTATACGGATAGAGTCCCCACCGTCCTGGGTACCACCCGCCTGCTCCAGAACTCGGGGATTGGGAATTGTGTGCTCCGCTTGAAACCACACCAGCAGCTTCTCCAACTGCTGGAAATCAAATCTTTGCATGGCAGAGGTAAACTCTGCCTGCGTGCTGGCTGCGGTAAAGGCTGTTGTGAAAGGGGGGGCAGTCAGCCAAGCTCTGCGCCACTGGGGGCGCAATGGTTGATTCTCTAGCCTTTCGTACTCTTGAGCCCATCGCCCTGGGCTATTCAGGCTTCGTTGGGCCAAAAGGCCTACAACACGGCCCAGTAATGGTGGCTCGCCGGCCTCGATCATTGCCGTGTGCCAATCCGCTCCAAGATCGATCAACAGCCGATAAAATGCCCACTCAAAGAAAATGTCGTGGGTGAAGGAAACAGCAGATCCATCGTCATGGTCACGGACGATGAGATCCCGCTTGAGCGAGGCCAGCTGGGAGGTGGTATTAGATTCCAGCCTGCGAAGCCTAATGCTTTTGCCTAACTCGCTAACTCCTTTTTCCGCCAAGTCGATGATGGCGCGTCGTCGCAGCTCGGCAGACTCAGGCGCAGCATCGTATCCAGCACGTGACCACCAGGCCCCGATTAAATCGATTTCTGTCTGTAGTGCAGAGCCATCCGTCCTCGCACTGTCATGTGCCAGAACCGCAGCAAAAAACGGCCGGCGGACAATTTCCTTTACTGCGGAGGTATTGCTAAGCAACGAGCGCAGTACAGGGATTTGAGCAGCAAGCTTATCGGCTTCCTCATCAGTGAATGGTCCGACAGTGACATCACCTATTCCATCACCGCGGTAGAAGCTACTCGGAAACCAAGCTCGGTAGGGTTCTAGGCCTTGGTCGCGCGAAGTTGCCAAGACTTTCCAATTACCGAGGCTTTCATTGCCTTCAATGACTCTCAACAGATCTATGATGAGTCCCTTGCGATCTGACGAGACACGGTCGATACCATCAATGAACAGAATTGGCGTTCCTACGCCGCCTATCTCCGCGAGGATGTCTTCTGCAGTGTGTTGAAGACCCAGTGTTGCAGAGAATGCTGACCAGCTGTTACCAATCAGTCTATCTGCCTTGAGAAAGAGGCATGGCCCCTTAGCTAACGCTGCTTTGGCACATTGTTTTAACGCTACCGACTTACCACAGCCAGGCAACCCCGTGATATTGACCAGTCGAAATTTCTCCAGATGCTCTGCGATCTGCTCGGTGATACCGCATCGTTCGACGTGGCAACCGCAAATTTCTTCTAGGATGTCTTCTAGGTTACTCTCGGAATATTGTTGGATTACCTTGAGATCCTCAGCGTAAGTGGGCGCGCAAGATAGGCGGACCACGCCTCGCAACTGTCGCACCAGCGTAGCACGTGTCCATTTTCTAGCATGGGCGGCTCCATCACTTGCGATCTGACATAGCCGATTGAACAGGAGCTCTGCCAAGCCCTTCTGACCGCTAGGGATCAGTCCCTGCAGCTGAGTGATGATGGCTCCCCTCATAATGCCGCCTTCGCTGAGCCCATCAATACGTAGCGCCACAAAATGTTGGTAGAACTCCATCTCGCTGTCGTCCGACGTCGTCTCAGTCAGTGGAAGCAACTCAAGGCGGAGATTGCGTTCAGGAGCTGCAACAGTACCCCCAGACTCGAAACGCTGTACGAAATCCTTTCCACAGACATCGGAACGAGCCCAGTCGATCAAGCGATTGATCGAGCGATAACTCGCCATGGCGACATGTTCAGTGACAAAACCATAGGCATCCCGCCCAACCTGGAAAGAGTGGAGTCGCCGAGTGGCGGCTGCAGCCGCCATCGTGCTGAGAAAATCAGAGTTGCTGGCCGCCGCTGTGAGACGCAGCGCGCGTTTAACTTGAAGGCCAAGTACCCGTCTGTGAAGAGATTTGAAGTTGAGCGCTTGCAGTGTTCCCTTCATTGTGTATTGACGCACTGGCTGAATGGTTTTTTTACCCTTATCTGTATCTTCTATTCGATGTGCAACTCTCGATAATGGCCTAGTGATAGTTTGCGCAAGGAGCGTGGAATGAGCATGGCTATGCCCGAGCCAGGGCAGTGTATGGCGGCAGCCGGTCATCAGTGCGGGGCATTTTTTTCGATGGCTTGGCGACAGAGCATGTCACATCGTTACTTCCCAAGACTTGTAGGAAAATTCTTCAGGATCGATGCACTACACGGTGTGCAGTTTGCCGTGTAATGGATGCATGAAGTTGATGAGGTGATTACGTGAGCGCTATTCACGAACAGGCTATGCACTATATCTACCAGCAAGTGCTGGAACGCTTGTTGAGCCATATGTCCCAGGCGCAGCGCGCGTCCGTGCAGTTGCTGATACAGCGGCTGCTGGTGGCTGCCGGTGGCCCCGAATACATCGGCACATTCCGTTTGCTGGTACTGCAGGGCAATGACCGCCGAAGTGCCCACCTGTTGGCCATTCTGCGCGCCGCCCAGTTGAGTATCGCCTTGCGCGCCCCGGTGACCTTCCAGTTGCGGGTACTGGTGGTCAACCTGCCGACTGCCGGCAATGCCGCGCTGGACAACCATGAGCGCAGCTTCAACGCCTTGTTCATGCAGGACGACCCGCGGGTACAACTGCAGATGACCGAAGGCTGCGAGGTGGTGCCGTTCAATCGTCGGCCCTCGGCGTCCACCGAGCGCTGGGCCCTGGCACGCAATGCCATGCTGATGTTCGGGCACGGGGTCGATGCCCGGCCCGAAGCCCTGCTGGGCAGCCGGCTGCATCTGGAACTGGCGGGTGCCGTGGGTGTTGCGCTGCAGGCGCAGTCGCGTGCGGATGTGCTGATTACCGCCGTACCTGCCCGGCAGCGACGCCGTTACCTGGCCTGGGCCCGGCGTAGCCTGTGCCAGGCAGGGGAGCGCGGGCCCCATCTGCTGCATCAGTGCCTGGCGACATTGGCCAGCGGGCTGGGCAGGTTGCAGGGGGTTGCCGGGTCACCCCTGGAGCCTGTGGGCGACCCCAGCCGCGTGGTCGCGGAGGATGCCACGTTGCGGGTCATCGCTATCGATGACTTGCTGCCGCATCTGCTTGAGCAAGAGCAGCTCGACCTCATGCTCGGCTGCCGCCTTGACCCTGACCAGGACGCCTGGCCGCTGGCGGCATTCATCGACCCTAGGGCCCTGGCACAGCTGCACGAACTGCGCGCCCGTTGCAGCGAGCCAATGGGCCATCGACAGGCGTTGCGGCTGGCCGGCCCTTGCGCTTTCGATGGGCAGCGCGAGCCAGCTTCGGGGCATCCGGGCAAAGCCTACGGCATCAGCCAGACCCAGCTGGTATGCCTGTTGTTCAGCCCCTTTGCCAGGCAGGGCAAGGGCCTTGAACGTTTTCTGCAATGCCGTCATCCCGACATGCAGGTGGCGTTGCCCTACCTGCATCGGGCCTTGCAAGGTAAACCGTGCCCCGATGCGGTGAAGGACTGGCTGGTGAATACCAGTGGCTTGGCACTTGTGCAACTGCGCGCGATTTATGAGGGGCGTCTGCAACCTGCGTCCAGGCGCTTGATGGCGAACCTGGCCCGGCGTGATGTGCACCTGAAATTGTTGCCGGCGCCGTTCGTAGCGGGACGACCTGGCCTAGAGGGCTTGCCCTGATGGGGCGATCGCTGCCGGGCGACTACGCCTATCGCAAGGTGTATCACTACCTCGAATCGCTGATCGACGAGGCCCAGGGGCTTGAGCCATGGCGCCTGCCCTCGTTGCGCACGCTGTCCCGGCGCTTGCGCGTATCGCTGGCCACTGTGCAGAGCGCCTACAGCTTGCTTGAAGAGGAGGGGCGGGTGCATTGCGTGCCGAGGTCGGGCTACTTCGTGCGCGTGGATGTGCAGGCGGGTGGCCCGCCGTTGCCAGCACCGAGCGGGCTAAGCAACGTACCGACGCAGCCCATGCTGGAACGTTCATTGTTTACCCACGAGCGGCGCCTGGCACGCCAGCGGGCTTGGGCGGCTGCCCCGCTGGAGGAGGTCGGCAGCGCGCGGCTGCGTAACGCGCTGGCCGAACGCTATACCCGCTCATCCAGCCATTACTGGCGTGCCGAAGAGGTGCATCTTGCCCCCGATGTACAGGCGTTGCTTGAGGTTGTGCTGGCGGCGCTGGCCCTGCGCGGGGGCACCGTGCTGGTGTACTCGCCGTGCTGCTGGCAAGTGCTGCGCGCGTTGCAGCGTTGCGGCATGCGCGTGCTTGAGGTGCCACTGAACGCGTGCGGCGCTGCAGACCTGCAGGCGCTGGCGCGTTTGCTCAGCGCGGAGCCGGTGGGCATGCTGATCATGCCGTCCTGCCTGAGCATGCCCCAGGGCCGGCTGATGTCGCAGCACGACCAGCAGCAGATAGGCCAACTGCTGGGCGACTACCCGGTGTGGTTGCTGGAGAACGACCTGGACAGCGAGTTGTGCTTCAGCGGGCCGCCGGCTGCGCGCTTGCGCGATTGGGTCGACCCGCGCTGGCTGTTGATGATGGGCTCGTTCGAGGCTGCGGTGGGCGGCGAAGCGCCCTACGCCTATGTGCTGGGGCGGCATGCAACGCTGACCGAGGCCTTCTCCCAGCGTGCGTTTCAGCTTGCGCCCTTGCGGTTGCAGGCGCTGGCGCTGATGCTCGGCAAAGGCGAAATCGAACGCCAGTCAGAAAAGCTGCGCGCAGAACTGCAATGGCGCATGGAGTGCCTAGGCCAACAACTCAGGTTGCAACTGGGTGAGCAAGTCTCCTTCCAGATGCCCGAGGGTGGCTGGACCCTGTGGCTGCGGTTACGCCGGCCAGTGCCGTTGGATGGCATCGTGGCGGCGCTGTCAGGCACCGCCTTGCGTGTGGTCCCGGGCGGGCAGCACAGCCTGCAGGTGCGTCATCAGCAATACCTGGCGCTGCGGTGGGTGGGGGAAGGGCTCGATGCGCTGCAACAGGCTCTGGAGAAGCTGGCGCAGGCGCTGGAGCTGCGTTGCGGCCGGCCAGTGGGATAGCAGTCGAGGGTGACTGGTAACAGGGGCCACTTTGCGGCCCCTGTTGCGGGTGCCCGTCTGCCTACTGTTCCTGCCCCTGGCGCAAGCGGGTGCTGATCAATGCCGCCAGTACCAGCATCGAGGCGATGATCCACAAGCCGTTGCGGGTGCTGCCGGTTGCCTGCTCGATCAGGCCCATCACCGACGGCCCGACGAAGCCGCCAAACAGGCCGCACGTGGTGACGAAGGCCAGGCCCGCCGCCAGCGCGTTGCCGCTCAAGCGGCTGGAGGGGAAGACGAAGATGATCGACTGCACCACGAACAGCATCAGCGCGGTCAGCGAAAACCCGATCAGGCCGATGAACGAACTGGACAGCGAGGCGAGCAGCAGCCCGGCCGACATGGTCAGCAACCCGAAGAACAGCAGGGTGCGGCAACGATTGGGCGAGGTCGCCAGGCGGGGGAATGTCGCAGCGCCAATGGCGGCGGCAATCCACGGCACGGAGGTCAGTAACCCGACCTGGAAGGGCGACAGCGCGGCATAGGTGCCGATGATGCCAGGCAAGAAGAAGATCACCGTGTAGATGGTGATCTGGTGCACGAAATACACCGCGATCGCCAACCAGATCTGCTTGTCGCGAAACATCTGCCCCAGCTTGCTGTGTTGCGGCGCCGCAGCCCGTTCGGCGTTCAGGCGGCGCTCGATGTCCTGGGCATCGGCGGCTGACAGCCAGGGCGCCGATGCCGGGCCATCGGGCAGTTTTTTCCACACCACGTAGGCCAGGGCCACCGCAGGCAGGCCTTCGAGCACGAACAGCCATTGCCAGCCGTGCCAGCCCAGCACGCCGTCCATTTCCAGCAGGGCGCCGCCCAGCGGCCCGCTGAGGATGTTGGCCACGCATACCCCCAGCAGGAAGTAGCCGGTGGCACGGGCACGCTGTTCGCGGTCGAACCAGTACGTCAGGTACAGCATGACACCAGGGAACAGGCCGGCCTCGGCCACCCCCAGCAGCAGGCGCATGATGTAGAACGAGGTTTCGCCCTGGACGAACGCCATGCCCGCCGAGAGCAGGCCCCAGGTAATCATGATGCGGGTGATCCAGAAGCGCGCGCCGACCCGGTGCATGATCAGGTTGCTCGGCACTTCGGCCAAGGCATAGGTCAGGAAGAACAAGCCCGCGCCCAGCCCGTAGGCCGCCGCCGACAGGCCCAGGTCGATGCCCATGCTGGCCTTGGCCAGGGCGATGTTGGTGCGGTCGAGAAAGCTCATCACGTAGACGACGATAAGCAGCGGCATCAGTTTGCGCAGCAACAGGCCGTTAAGGCGCTGTTCGGTAGCGACGGCAGGCGCGGCGGCCGCTGTCGTGCCAGTGAGGATTGTCATTGTTTTTTCCCCGTGAAAAGTGCTGGTGGTGTGCCGCGACAATGGCGGCACACCAAGGTGGGTAGGTCAGGAACGGTGGATGTCGAGCCACACCGCGCCATTGGGGTACTGGTAGCGCTCCAGGGTCTCAGCGTGCATTTCGATGCTGTAGCCCGGGCGCTGCGGTGGCATGTAGCGACCGCGACGGATCACCACCGGGTCGAGGAAGTGTTCGTGCAGGTGATCGACGTATTCCAGCACCCGGTTGTGCAGCGAGGCCGACACGGCGATGTAGTCGAACAAGGCAATGTTCTGCACATATTCGCACAGCCCGACCCCGCCGCCATGCGGGCAGACCGGCACATCGTACTTGGCGGCCATCAGCAGCACGATCAGCACCTCGTTGAGGCCACCCAGGCGGGCTGCGTCCAGCTGGCAGAAGTCCAGCGCGCCGGCCTGGAACATCTGCTTGAACATCACCCGGTTGTGGCAGTGCTCACCGGTAGCCACGCCAATCGGTGCGATGCGCTGGCGGATGGCGGCGTGGCCGAGGATGTCGTCCGGGCTGGTGGGTTCTTCGATCCACAGTGGCTCGAACGCCGCCAGGCGGCGCATGTTGGCCACCGACTCATCGACGCTCCAGACCTGGTTGGCGTCCATCATCAGGGTGCGTTCCCAGCCAATTTCGTCGCGCAGGATGCTGGCGCGGCGGATGTCTTCTTCAAGGTCAGCGCCGATTTTCTGCTTGATGTGGGTCCAGCCGTCCGCCACCGCCTCACGTGCCAGTTGGCGCATCTTCTCTTCGCTGTAGCCGAGCCAGCCGGGTGCGGTGGTGTAGCCGGGGTAGCCTTCGCGCAGCATTTGCGCTTCGCGCTGGGCCTTGCCTGGCGCCTGGCGGCGGAGCAGGGCGATGGCCTCTTCGGGGGTCAGCACGTCGGTCACGTAGCTGAAGTCCAGGCAACGTACCAGTTGCTCAGGGGTCATGTCGGCCAGCAGTTTCCACACCGGTTTGCCTTCGTGCTTGGCCCACAGGTCCCAAATGGCGTTGATGATGGCCGCCGTGGCCAGGTGGATCACGCCTTTTTCCGGGCCCAGCCAGCGCAGCTGGCTGTCGCCGACGGTGAAGCGGTGCCAGAACGCGCCCATGTCGGCGGTGATGTCTTCCAGGGTCTGGCCAACGATCATAGGTGCCAGCGACTGCACCGCCGCCGCGCAGATCTCGTTGCCGCGGCCGATGGTGAAGGTCAGGCCGTGGCCTTCCAGGGCAGCGGCGTCGGTGTGCAGCACGACGTAGGCGGCCGAGTAGTCAGGGGCGCTGTTCATGGCGTCGGAGCCGTCCAGCGACAGCGACGTCGGGAAGCGGATGTCACGAACGCTCAGGTGGGTAATGCGTATGCTCATGGCGGACTCTTGTTCTGGTCGGGCAGTGGGAGACCTGACTGTAGGTTGTCGAGCGATACAGGCATAATCGCCAATTCCTAAGTAGGGATATCGAAATTGATATGTCTCAGATGCCCCCGAACACGCCGCCGCTGACGCAATCTCTCGGCACATTGAAGATTTCCAGCCGCCAGATCACCTTGCTCAACGCACTGGGCGAATTTGGCAATCTGCGCCGCGCCGCTGCGGCCATGCACACCACGCAACCGGCGGCCAGCCTTCTGTTGCAGCAACTGGAAGAACGCCTGGGCGTGCGCCTGTTCGAGCGCCTGCCGCGCGGCATGCAGCCGACGCTGTATGGCGAGGTGATGATTCGCTATGCGCAGAACGCGCTGCACGAGTTCGAGCATGCCCAGGCCCAGATCGCCGAGCTGGCCCGCGGTGCCTCGGGCCTGGTCCGGGTGGGCAGTGTCATGGGGCCGGTGCCCGGCCTGCTGACCAAGGCGGTGCTGGCCTACAAGCGCGACCACCCAAAGGTGCGGATCTCCCTTGAAGTCGGGACCAGCGACACCTTGCTGCCGGCGCTGTTGCGCGGTGATTTCGACATGGTGGTCGGGCGCCTGCCAGACCAGAGCGACAGCCAGGACCTGAACATCGAACTGTTCGAAGGCGGTGAGCAGATGCGCGTGATCGCTCGCGCCGGGCACCCGTTGGCCAATGCCAAGGCATTGCAGCTGGCAGACCTGGTGGCCCTGACCTGGATCCTGCACCCCATCGGCAGCCCCATGCGCCGGCGGGTCGAGAGCGCCTTGCAGGCGGGCGGCATGGTGCAATCGCTGGACATCGTCGAAACCGCCTCGATCCTGGCCACCACCGCCATGCTCGAAGCCTCCGAAATGATTGCCGTGGTGCCCAACGATGTGGCCCAGCACTACGCGCGCTACGGCATGGTCGCCATCCTGCCGGTGGAGTTGCCGATCAGCATGGCCAACCTGGGCTTGCTGACCCTGCGCTCGCGGCCCAATTCCGTGGCCCTGGACCGCTTGCTGCAGTACCTGCGGGCGCAATAGCCATGCCTTCACACCTTTTCGAGGTTGCCCTCTGATGCCGTCGGACATTACCCATTCCAGCTTCTGCAACTGGGTCCGCTTCAAGCACCTGGTGCTGATCGACACCCTGGCACGCACCCGCAACATGCACGCCACCGCCACCCGCATGAACCTCAGCCAACCGGCCCTGAGCAAGATGCTGCGGGACCTGGAAGAGCAGTTCGGCTTCGCTTTGTTCGAGCGCCTGCCACGCAGCATGCCGCCTACCGAGCTTGGCGAGTACGTGGTGCGCTACGCCCAGGGGGTGCTGGCCGACTCGCAGCAGTTCGTCGACCAGGTCAACCGGCTGCGCAAAGGCGGGCATGGGTTTATCCGGGTTGGCGGTATCTTCGCGGCTACCCCCGTGGTGCTGCCCCAGGCGATTGCCGCCATCAAGGCGCGCAGCCCGTTGCTGTCGATCGAAGTGGTGGAGCACTCCAGTGACCATCTGCTGGCCATGCTGGAGCAGAACAAGCTCGACATCATGATCGGCCGCTTCACCGAGGAGCGCTTCAGCCAGTTGTTCGATTATCAGCCCCTGGAGCCCGAGCCCTTCAGCCTGGTGGTCAACAGCCACCACCCACTCAATGCCCTTGCCAGCACCCCGTTGGAGGCCCTGGGTGACTGGCCTTGGGTGCTGTACCCCGTGGGTACGCCGATCCGCAACCGCCTGGAGCAGGCGTTCAGGGTTGCCGGCATTGCCACGCCGGCGGACAGCGTCGAGACCATTTCGATGCCGATGTTCCTGCAGTTGCTGCAGTCCGGCCCGATGATCGCCATGCTGCCCAGGTCGATGGTCGCCGCGCAACTCAACAGCGGCCAGTTCAAGGAGTTGCAAAGCCCCTTGCACTTGCCGGCACTGGAATACGGCATCGTCACCCGCAAGGACGAGCCGCTGACCCCGTCGGCCCGGGAGTTCGTCGACATTCTGCTCGACTTCGCGCAGCAACGGCGTGACGCGCCAGGTGCGCCAAGCGATTGATAAATGACCGCTGAGAGGCGTTATCGATAACCCAGGGTTATCGCGTGATCGGATCATCTCATTGGGAATGTTGCGCAAGGCTTCTTACAGTGGTCGCAGATTCGCCCGGCATCGAACGGGCGTCGCCATAACAAGAAGTCAGCCGCACCGCCCTGAGAGGTCCCATGCAACTGATTGCCCGATCCGGTGACCTTGCCGTCATCCGCCTCAACCCGCTGGACAACGTCCTTATCGCCCGCCAGGCCTTGCCTGAAGGCCTGCACCTGGACGCCGAGGCGATCACCGTGCGCCAGGCGATCCCCTCGGGGCACAAAGTGGCCACGCAGCGTGTGGAACAGGGCCAGCCCCTGCGCCGCTATGGCCAGATCATCGGTTTTGCGTCCCAGCCCATCGACGCTGGCGACCATGTACACGTCCACAACGTGCAGATGGGCGATTTCGCCCGTGACTATGCCTTTGGCGTCGATGCCCGCAGCACGCCGAGCCGTGAGGCGGTGTTCGAGGGCATCGTGCGTGCCGACGGGCGGGTGGCCACCCGCAACTACATCGGCATTCTCACCTCGGTGAACTGCTCGGCGACCGTGGCACGGGCCGTGGCCGACCACTTTCGCCGCGATATTCACCCCGAAGCCCTGGCCGACTACCCCAATATCGATGGCGTGGTGGCATTGACCCACGGCGCCGGCTGCGCGGTCGACCCCTCTGGCGAGGCGCTGGGCTTGTTGCGTCGCACCCTGGCGGGTTACGCCGTACACGCCAATTTCGCTGCCGTGCTGATCATCGGCCTTGGCTGCGAAACCAACCAGATCGAAAGCCTGCTCGAAACTCAGGGGCTGACCACCAGCACCCAGTTGCGCGCCTTTACCATCCAAGGCATCGGTGGCACCTCGAAGACCATCGCCGCCGGCATCGAGCAGGTCAAGGGGCTACTGGCCGAGGCCAACCAGGTGGAGCGCGAGGCGGTCAGTGCGCGCCACCTGATCGTCGGCCTGCAATGTGGTGGGTCCGATGGCTACTCGGGGATCACCGCCAACCCGGCGTTGGGCAATGCCGTCGACCGCCTGGTGGCCGCCGGTGGTACGGCGATCCTTTCCGAAACACCTGAAATCTATGGCGCGGAGCACCTGTTGACCCGTCGCGCGGTCAGCCGTGAGGTGGGCGAGAAGCTGGTCGCCCGCATCCACTGGTGGGAAGACTACTGCCAGCGCATGAATGCCGAACTGAACAACAACCCTTCGGCCGGCAACAAGGCCGGTGGCCTCACCACCATCCTCGAGAAGTCGCTGGGCGCGGTGGCCAAGGCCGGTTCCAGCAACCTGGTCGATGTCTACCAGTACGCAGAAGCGGTGCGGGCCCAGGGCCTGGTGTTCATGGACACGCCAGGCTACGACCCGGTCTCGGCCACTGGCCAAGTCGCTGGCGGCGCCAACCTGATCGCCTTCACCACCGGCCGCGGCTCGGCCTACGGCTGCGCGCCGGCACCGTCCATCAAGCTGGCGACCAACAACCGGGTGTTCGAGCACCAGGAAGAAGACATGGACGTCAACTGCGGTGGCATCGCCGATGGCTCCACCAGCATCGAAGAACGCGGCGCGTACATCTTCGAACAGATGCTGCGCATCGCGTCCGGCGCGCGCAGCAAAAGCGAACAGCACGGCTACGGGCAGAACGAGTTCGTGCCCTGGCAGATCGGCGCCGTGACCTGATCGACAGCCCATTCCTGATTTTTGAGGCAACCCCTATGCACGTTAGCGGATACAACTTCATTGCCGGCCAGCGCAGCGCTCGGGGCCAGACCCTGGTCTACAGCGTCGATGCCCACACCGGTGAACGCCTGCCGGTCGCTTTCCACCAGGCTACCCTGGCCGAGGTCGATAACGCCGTGAATGCTGCCACTGCGGCCTTCCCGCTGTTTCGCAACCTGGCATCCGTGCGCCGCGCCGAGTTCCTGGAGGCCATTGCCGACGAGCTCGACGCCCTCGGCGAAGACTTCATCGCCTTGACCTGCCAGGAAACGGCCCTGCCAACGGCCCGTATCCTCGGCGAGCGCGGCCGTACCAGCGGGCAGATGCGCCTGTTCGCCCAGGTGCTGCGCCGGGGTGACTTCTATGGCGCCCGCATCGACCAGGCGCTGCCTGCCCGTACGCCTCTGCCACGCCCTGACTTGCGCCAGTACCGCATTGGCGTAGGCCCGGTGGCGGTATTTGGGGCCAGCAACTTCCCCCTGGCGTTCTCCACGGCGGGGGGGGACACCGCAGCGGCCCTGGCGGCCGGTTGCCCGGTCGTTTTCAAGGCCCACAGCGGCCATATGGCCACCGCCGAGCGGGTCGCCGAGGCCGTGACCCGGGCCGCTGAACGCACCGGCATGCCGGCCGGTGTGTTCAACATGATCTTCGGTGGCGGCGTTGGCGAGGCACTGGTCAAGCACCCTGGCATCCAGGCAGTGGGCTTCACCGGTTCGCTCAAGGGCGGGCGTGCGCTGTGCGACATGGCGGCGGCAAGGCCCCAGCCGATCCCGGTGTTCGCCGAAATGTCGAGTATCAACCCGGTGCTGGTACTGCCTCAGGCCTTGGCCAAACGTGGCGCGCAACTGGCCAAGGAACTCACCGCTTCGGTGGTGCAGGGCTGTGGCCAGTTCTGCACCAACCCGGGCCTGGTCCTGGGCATTCGCTCACCGGCGTTCAATGCTTTCATCGAGCAGTTGGCCGGGCACATGGCTGACCAAGCGCCACAGACCATGCTCAACGCCGGCACCTTGAACAGCTACGGCAAAGGCCTGCAGGCCTTGGCTGCCCACCCGGGGGTGAAGCGGTTGAGTGGCCTGGCGCAACAGGGTAACCAGGCCCAGCCGCACCTGTTCGAGGCCGCTGTCAGCCTGCTACTGGAGCAGGACGAGCTGCTTCAGGAAGAAGTGTTCGGCCCTTGCACGGTAGTGGTTCAGGTAGCCGACGACGCCGAGCTGCTGCGTGCGGTCGCGGCCTTGCGCGGGCAATTGACCGCCACGCTGCTGGCGGACGATGCGGACCTCGCGGGCTACGGCCATCTGCTCGGTGCGTTGGAAGAGAAAGTCGGTCGCGTTCTGCTCAACGGCTACCCCACCGGGGTCGAGGTGAGCGATGCGATGGTGCACGGTGGCCCGTATCCGGCCACTTCGGACGCCCGTGGTACCTCGGTCGGCACCCTGGCCATCGACCGCTTCCTGCGCCCGGTGTGCTACCAGAACGTGCCGGATGCCTTGCTGCCCGCCGCCTTGCAGAACGCCAACCCGCTGGGCATCCAGCGCCTGGTCGATGGCAAGCCAAGCCGCGCGGCCCTGAACTGATCGTGGAGTGCCAGGCATGACTCAAACCAGACGCTACGACGTGCAGGCAATCACTGCATTCGTCGAGCAACTGTTCGAAAAAGCAGGTGCCGATGCCGAGGTCGCCCAGGTGGTGACCCAGGTGCTGCTCGAAGGCGAATTGCTGGGCCATCGCACCCATGGCCTGAACCTGGTCAGCCGCTATATCGGCGGCATGCTCAGCGGGCAGGTCAAGGCGCAAGCCCAGGCGCTGGAGCAGGTGTCGGACAGCGGGGTCTCCAGCCTGTTCGACGGCCATTACCTGCTCGGCCCGTACTGCGTCAGCCGCGCCCTCGACTGCGCGGCCACAGGGGCCAGTGCACAGGGCATCGGCATTGCTGTGGTGCGCCGGGCCGCGCACATCGGCTGCCTGGCAGCGTACCTGAAACCCTACACCGACCGTGGCCTGGTGGCCCTGGTGTATTCGTCGGACCCGTCGGTGGGGCTGGTCTGTGCCCATGGCGGGGTCGACCCGGTGTTCACGCCCAACCCGATTGCCGCCGGCATACCGACCCAGGGCGAGCCGATCCTGCTGGATGTGAGCATGTCCACCGTGACCCTGGGCCTGGTCGGCCAGTGCCGTGATGCCGGCAGCAAGCTGCCGCAACCGGTGCTGATGAGTAACGACGGCCAACTGAGCGATGACCCGCGCGACTTCTTCAGCCAGCCGCAGGGCAGCATCCTGCCGCTGGGCGGCCAGGCCTTTGGTCACAAGGGCTTTGCCTTGGCGATTCTGGTCGAGGCGCTGACCTCGGGGCTGGCCGGCCATGGCCGCAAGGACGCCCCGGACCAGTGGGGCGCGTCGGCCACCGCCGTGGTCATCGACCCGCGCTTTTTCGGCGGCCTGCAAGCATTCACCGACGAAACCAGCTTCCTCGGCCAATTGGTCCTCGCCAGCCGCCCGGTAGACCCCGAACGCCCGGTACGCCTGCCAGGGCAGGCCGGCCTGGCCTTGCGCCGACACGCGCTGGAGGAGGGGGTGAGCCTGTCGGCGCACGTGCTCGATGACCTCGACCAGTTGGCTGGGCAGTTGCAACTGGCGCCACTTTCGCAGGCGCTGGCTCAATGAATGACAATGACAACAAGGGTACCCACATGACCGACCAATCGAATGCAACGCCACCGCTGCAACTAAGCCACGACATCGCCGTGTTCGACAGCGGCACCTGGGTCGGCCGGGTCTGGCTGCCCGATCAGGGCCCCGCCGTGGTGCTGGCCAAGGCGGGCGCCGTGCACGATATCAGCGCCCATGTAGCGACCGTTTCGGCCTTGCTCGAAGTGGCCGACCCGGTTGCTTATCTGCGCGCGCTGCCGTTGCCCGAGGCGTTGATCGCTCTGCCGGCGTTGCTGCGCAACAGCGACCCCAACCAGCGTGACGCACGTTTGCCCTGGCTGCTGGCGCCGATCGACCTGCAAGCGGTCAAGGCCGCCGGTGTGACCTTTGCCGCCAGCCTGCTGGAGCGGGTGGTGGAAGAGCAGGCCAAGGGCGACCCGGCCAAGGCCGATGCCATCCGCGACACCCTGGCCAGCCGCATCGGTGCGGACCTCTCGCAGATCATACCGGGTTCTGCCCAGGCCGAAGCGCTGCGCAAGGTGCTGGTGGAGCAGGGCCTGTGGTCGCAATACCTGGAAGTGGGCATTGGCCCGGACGCCGAAGTGTTCACCAAGGCGCAGCCGCTGTCGGCGGTCGGGCATGGCGCCGACATCGGCATCCACCCCAAGTCCAGCTGGAACAACCCGGAGCCGGAAGTGGTGCTGGCGGTATCGAGCGACGGCAGCATCAAGGGCGCCATGCTGGGTAACGATGTCAACCTGCGCGACTTCGAGGGGCGCAGTGCCTTGCTGCTGTCCAAGGCCAAGGACAACAACGCCTCCACCGCGCTGGGGCCATTGCTGCGCCTGTTTGATGAAAGCTTTGGCCTGGACGATGTGCGTAACGCCGAAGTGGACTTGCGTGTCGAAGGCCAGGACGGCTTCATCCTTTCTGGCCGCAGCTCCATGCGCCAGATCAGCCGTGACCCGCAAGACCTGGTGCAGCAGACCCTCAACGAAAACCACCAGTATCCCGACGGGCTGGTGCTGTTTCTCGGTACTCTGTTCGCCCCCAAGCAGGACCGCGACCAGCCCGGCAACGGCTTCACCCACAAGCCAGGCGACCTGGTCGCCATCAGCAACGCGCAACTGGGTACCTTGTGCAACCGTGTGACCACCAGCGACCAGGCGCCGCAATGGGGCTTCGGCCTGCGCGCGCTGATCGACAGCCTGAGCCGGCGCGGCCTGCTCGAAGCAGCGGTGACGGCACGCCAGCCTTGACGGCTGCCGTGCCCCAGGGATGAACGCAACAGGATAGATGGACCGCCAAGGCGCTGAAGGCGCTGCAACAATAATAATAAAGGCCACCCAATGAACCCTATGAAGAAGTATCAGCGCCTCACCGTTGTGTTCCTGCTGTTGATCGGCATCGTCAACTACCTGGACCGCAGCGCGCTGTCGATCGCCAACACCTCGATCCAGAAAGACATGATGATCAGCCCCTCGCAGATGGGCATTCTGTTGTCGGCGTTTTCCATCGCCTACGCCTTTGCCCAGTTGCCGATGGGCATGATCATCGACCGCCTGGGCAGCAAGATCGCCCTGGGCGCCTCGTTGCTGGCCTGGTCGGTGGCCCAGGCCACTTTCGGCATGGTCAACAGCTTTGCCGGCTTCATGGGCCTGCGTGTGTTGCTGGGGATTGGCGAGGCGCCGATGTTCCCGTCGGCGGCCAAGGCCTTGTCCGAATGGTTCGATGCCAATGAACGCGGTACCCCGACTGGCATCGTCTGGTCCTCGACCTGCCTGGGCCCATGCCTGGCGCCGCCCTTGCTGACCCTGTTCATGGTCAATTTCGGCTGGCGTGGCATGTTCATCATTACCGGCCTGATCGGCGTGGTGCTGGCGCTGTGCTGGCTGACCTTCTACAAGAGCAAGGCGCAGTACCTGGCTGAACTCGCCGCCGAAGGCAAACCGCTGCCGAACGCGCACAAGCAATCGCCAGCCACGGCCATCCCGCAGGCGGCGAAGCCTTCGTACTTCGCGGGCTGGCTCGACCTGTTCAAGCACCGCAGCACCTGGGGTGCGGTACTGGGCTTCATGGGCGTGATCTACATGCTCTGGTTGCACCTGACCTGGTTGCCCGGTTACTTCGAACGTGAGCACGGGCTGGACCTGTACAAGACTGCCTGGGTGGTGTCGCTGGCCTATGGCTTCGGCGCGGCGGGCACGATCGTAGCCGGGCGCTTCTGCGACCTGCTGGTCAAGCGGGGCATGAGCATCCTTGGCAGCCGCAAGTTCAGCGTCATCACCGGCCTGGTGCTGGCCGCGCTGTTCACCCTGCCGTTGTCCTACGTCAGCGGCCTGACCGGCTGCGTGATCCTGCTGTGCCTGGCGCTGTTCAGCATCAACATGGCCAGTGCCACCGCCTGGATGATCGTCAACACCATCGTCGACAGCCCACGGGTGGCGTCATTCGGCTCGATCCAGAACTTCGGCGGCTACATTGCAGGCTCCGTGGCACCGATCGTCACCGGCTTCAGCATTCAGTACTCGGGCTCGTTCAACACGGCGTTCATGATCAGCGCGATCGTGGCGCTGTGCTCGGCGGTGGCCTACTTCCTGCTGCTGAAGGCGCCGATCGGCAGTGCCAAGGTCGAGTCGGGGACGCTGGCGGGTGTGACCGAGTAATCGATCGGGCGTGCGCAGATCCCTGTGGGGCGGCCTTTCGCGACGCAAGTCCGCCCCCCATACAACATAACGGACCTACGGCTATTGCCAGGTCCGGCTATCTGTATGTATAACCAGTATCCATTCTCCACTGCCCGACCTCGCCCCGTGATTGCCCATTCCGTCGACGACCCGTTCTATTACCTGCACAACTTCCGCCAGGTGCTGTCATGGGTCGAACAGCGCTATGACGACCTGCTCGACGAGCAGGAGCTGGCGTTCATCCAGGCCTTTGCCCAATTGGACAGCTGCGCCCAGGCCCTGATGGTGCGTATGGTCATGCGCAAGGGCGAGCTGTTTCGCAGTGACAAGCTCGTGTACGCCGAAGTCGGCGATACCGAGCAGGCCTTGCAGCCGCTGCAGGCCTTGGGGTGGGTGCGGGAGCCTGCACAATTGGCGCTGGAACAGCTGTTCACCATGCTGCGCAAGGACGAGTTGGCGCAGTGCTTCGCCGGGCAGTTGAGCCGCCCACGGGCCGCCAAGCACGACCTGCTCGCACAGCTGCAACCCCTGGGGCTCGCGCCCCGGCCGTTGTCACAGTGGTTTGCCGACAGCGACGTGCGCGTCTTCCAGTGGTGCCTGCAACCGTTGTGTGACCGCATGCGCCTGTTGTTCTTCGGCAACCTGTACCAGGACTGGTCGGACTTCGTACTCGCCGACCTTGGCCTGTTGCGCTACGAGCGCGTGCCTTTCAGCAGCGATTCGCGGGCCCTGCGCCATCGCGCCGAGGTCGACCTGGCCATGGCCTTGCACCAGTGCGCCGAGCGGCTGGAGCAAGGTGACGAGCCGCTGTCGATCCTCAACGCGATGACAGGGCTGCACAGTGTCAACCCCTGGTTGGCCCGGCGCCATGCCCGCCTGCTGTTCGCCCTGGGCCAGCAATGCGAACGCCAGGGTGACTGGGACCAGGCCATGGCCGTGTATGGCCAGTGCAGCCATGCCCAGGCGCGTATCCGCCAGGTACGCGTGCTGGAGCGCAGCGAACAGTGGCCACAGGCACATGCGCTTGCCCTGCAACTGGCTGCGGCCCCGGCCAACGCGCTGGAGGTGCAGGCGCTCGAACGCATGCTGCCGCGCCTGGCGCGCAAGCTCGGCGGGCCGCCGCAACGGCGCCAGCGCGCTGCGCAACTGCAACTGATCGAGCTGGTGCTGCCCCGCGAGCACGCCGCCCTGGGCGTCGAGGAGGCCGTTCGCCAACACTTGGCCGAGGCCGGAGGGCAGGTTCATTACGTGGAAAACACGTTGTTCAACAGCCTGTTCGGCCTGTTGTGCTGGGAAGCGATTTTCGCGCCGGTACCGGGCGCGTTCTTCAACCCGTTTCAGGCCGCCCCCCAGGACTTGCACGACAGCGACTTCCAGCAACGGCGCAGTGCCCAGTTCGAGCGCTGCCTGGGGCGGTTAGACGATGGCAGCCATCGCCAGGCTATTCTCGACTGCTATGCCGCCAAGCAAGGCCTGCAGTCGCCGTTCGTGTTCTGGCCCATGCTCAGCGAAACCTTGCTTGAACAGGCGCTGGCCTGCCTGCCGCCCGCCCATCTGAAGCAATGCTTTCTGCGGCTGTTGCAGGACATCCGCAACAACCGCGCCGGCATGCCCGACCTGATCCAGTTCTGGCCCGAGCAGGGCGGTTATCGCATGGTCGAGGTCAAGGGGCCGGGCGACCGCCTGCAAGACAACCAGTCGCGCTGGCTGGAGTTCTGCCGTGCGCAGGGCCTGCCCGTTGCGGTGTGCCATGTGCGCTGGAGCGAGGCGGCGTGAGCTACAGCGTAGCCGTGCGCGCCTTGTGCGAGTTCAGTGCCAAGGTCGGCGACCTGGACCTGCGCTTCACCCCATCGCCCACCGCCCAGGAAGGCATGGAAGGGCATCGGCGGGTGGTGGCGCGGCGCGCCGCCGACTATGAGTCGGAAGTTGCCCTCGAAGGCCAGTTCGAAAGCCTCAGGGTGCGAGGCCGCGCCGACGGTTACGACCCCAGCTGCAATCGCCTGGAAGAGATCAAGACCTACCGCGGCGACCTCGCGCGCCAGCCGGCCAACCATCGTCAGCTGCACTGGGCGCAGGCCAAGGTCTATGCCTGGCTGATGTGCCAGGCGCGGCAATTGCCGGCCATCGATGTGGCTTTGGTGTACCTGGACGTGGACAGTGACGGCCAGACGCTGATCAGCCAGCACCACAGTGCTGCCGAGCTGCAAGCCTTCTTCGAGACCCAGTGCCGGCGCTTTCTGCGCTGGGCCGAGCATCAGCAACAGCGCCTGGCCGAGCGCGACCGCAGTCTGCAGGCCCTGGGCTTCCCCTATGCACAGTTTCGCCAGGGCCAGCGCCAGTTGGCCGAGACCCTGTACAAGGCGGTGAGCACAGGCCGCTGCCTGATGGCGCAGGCCAGTACCGGCATCGGCAAGACGCTGGGTACCTTGTTCCCGTTGCTCAAGGCGATGGTGCCGCAGCAACTCGACAAAGTGTTCTTCCTCACCGCCAAGACACCGGGCCGGGCGCTGGCGCTCGATGCCATGCGCCAGATTACCGATGCCACGCCGCAACCGGCCTTGCGCACCCTGGAGCTGATTGCCCGTGACAAGGCCTGCGAGCACCCCGACAAGGCCTGCCATGGCGAGTCCTGCCCCTTGGCGCAGGGTTTCTACGACCGCCTGCCCGCTGCCCGCGAGGCGGCGGCAGGGTTGCCCTTGCTGGACCGTGCCCAGCTGCGCGAAGTGGCCTTGGCGCATCAGGTATGCCCGTACTACTTAGGCCAGGAAATGGCCCGCTGGGTGGACCTGGTGGTGGCCGATTACAACTATTACTTCGATGCCCATGCCTTGCTGTTCAGCCTGGCCCAGGCCAACCAATGGCGGGTGGCGGTGCTGGTGGACGAAGCGCACAACCTGGTCGAGCGCGGTCGAGGCATGTACAGCGCCAGCCTGGATCAAGGCCAGTTGCTTGCCTTGCGCCAGAGCAAGCCACAAGGGTTGAGCAGTGCGCTGGACCGCCTCAACCGGCAGTGGAACGCGTTGTACAAAGAGCAGCGGGCGCCGTATCAGGCCAGCGAGCAGTTGCCGGATGCCTTCTTGCGTGCCTTGCAGCAATGCATCGGGCTGATTCAGGAGCGCTTGAATCAGGCACCTGCCGAGGTGGATGCGCAGGTGCTGCAGTTTTTCTACCAGGCGTTGCAATTCAGTCGGGTCGCTGAACTGTTCGACGAGTATTTCATCTTCGACATTACCGTGCGCGACAGCCTGCGCAAGCGGCGGCTGGCGACCCTGTGCCTGCGCAATATCACCCCGGCGCGGCTGTTGGCGCCTCGCATGCAGGCGGCGCGCAGCGTAACGCTGTTTTCCGCCACGCTGAGCCCACGGCATTTCTACAGTGACCTGCTCGGCATGCCGGCCGACACGGCCTGGCTGGAAGTGGCGGCGCCGTTCCGCGCCGAGCAGCTCGAAGTGCGCATCGCCAGCCAGGTGTCGACCCGTTATCGTGAGCGCCACGCCTCGCTGGCACCGATTGTCGAACTGATCGCCGAGCAGTATCAGCGCAAGCCCGGCAACTACCTGGCGTTTTTCAGCAGCTTCGAATACTTGCAGCAAGTGGCCGCTTTGTTGGCTGAGCGTTACGGCCACATTCCGCACTGGGCCCAAGCGGCGGGCATGGATGAAGCGGCGCGTCAGTCATTTCTCGATCGTTTTGTACTGGACGGCTGCGGCGTTGGCTTTGCGGTGCTGGGCGGGGCGTTTGGGGAAGGGGTGGATTTACCCGGCACACGGTTGATCGGGGCGTTTGTCGCCACGCTCGGCCTGCCTCAGGTCAACCCCGTCAACGAACAGTTCAAGCAGCGCCTGGGGCGCCAGTTTGGCGCCGGTTTTGACTATGCCTATCTGTACCCAGGCGTGCGCAAGGTCATTCAGGCGGCGGGCAGGGTCATACGCGGGGATCAGGACCAAGGCGTGCTGGTGCTGATCGACGAACGCTTCGCCGAGGCGCGGGTGCAGCAGATGTTTCCCGGATGGTGGCAGACGGCTATTAACTAGTGTGGTGTTTCAGAAATAACGCTCATAATTTCCATCCGCTTGATCCATTTCTCACTCAACGTAGAGAAAAAGCGCTCAACCCTATTCAACCAAGACGCCGACGTCGGTGTGAAATGGACCTGGTAGCGCGGGTGTGCTGCCAGCCAAGCTTTGATCTTGTCGGTCTTGTGAGTCGCATACTCGAGAAACACGAACTGGCTGCTGGCATCCTGGCCGTGATCAATGGCTATGTGGGTGATCAAGGCCTGTCGTTGCGCCAAGGTACCATCGTCGATGCCACGCTGATCAATGTGCCGAGTTCGACCAAGAACAAGGACGGCAAACGCGACCCAGAAATGCACCAGACCAAGAAGGGTAACCAGTACTACTTCGGCATGAAGGCGCACATCGGTGTCGATGATGAGTCGGGTCTGGTGCACAGCGTGGTGGGCACGGCGGCCAATGTGGCCTATATCACCCAGGTCGACAAACTTCCTGCGGAGGTTTCGAGATTGTAATTCTTCACTTCAATGCTACTTCCGGGTTTATATTGCTCTGGTCGAACACTTCCCTTTGTTCCGTAAGGGACTTCCATTCTATCTTTGAATGAAATTTGGGTGCGATAGTTGTCTCCCTCAAGTTTATTGGCTACATCGGTTTCTGAATCACGCCAGCTTGGACGTTCAGGTGGTGAAGGCTTGTTGTCGGCGGATCCTTTAATTTTCGCCCCGTCTCGGTAGGGGCCGTTTGGCTTGGCAGCGGGAGGGGAGGGTACCCTCTGTATTGATTTTTCCGCTGTCGTTAGCGTACTAGCGCTTCTCTTTATTGCTTTTCCCCGCCACCAATATCGCTCTAGGGGCGTCGAGGCATTTGTGGCCAAGAACCTGCTCGAACGCAACTTCGAGCCAACGGCCATCAATCAGGTTTGGTGCGGCGACGTTACCAGCCTGATGGTCGGGAAGCGTTGGTATCACTTGGCCGTAGTCATTGACCTGTTTGCCCGTCGGGTCGTTGGCTGGGCATTTTCTCTGGTCAATGATGCCAACCTGGTCACCAAGGCTCTGAGAATGGCAGTGGAAGTTCGGGGCGCCCCTGCGGGTTTGATGTTTCATTCGGATCAAGGCTGCCAATACACCAGTCAACGCTTCCAGTCTGAGCTGCTTGGACATGGCATAACCCAAAGCATGAGCCGCAGAGGCCAATGCTGGGACAACGCACCAATGGAGCGATTTTTCGGCACGCTCAAGTCAGAATGGGTGCCTGCCAAGGGCCGCCCCGGCACTTTCTCTGCTTTCAGCATGCAGCTGCACAACCTTTGCCCTGAGCGCATCACGCTCGGTATTAGGTTTTGAGCGGCGATACGCCCAGTCATAAAATGCGCTGCGGGAAACACCCAGAGCACTGCAAAGCAAGCTGGTATAGATAAGGCTGCTTCCGCCGAACGCATACTCCCACTGCAGCGGTACGGATAGAGCTGGCTCTGGATCGGTGAGGGACCAACCGAAGAACCTTTTTTCAAATCGACGTGGGCCACAGAAGCGAAGGTGCTTATCCAGGAAGACCTGTCGGCGCGGAGCAGTCGCCATGCGGTGCTCGGCTTCCCGCTTTGCGTCACGCCAGGCGTACAGCTGCTCTTGTGTCAGCGGAGCGCCCGGGCGCCATGGTTTTGGAGGGTCCACGTGCAGCACCGGCCGCAGTGCAGGGGCGGTCAGGCGGACCCCCGCCTCCCAGAATTCGGTCGGGTTGCCTCCGGGCGCATGCGCATGCCCATTGATGATTACATCGCAGCGAGGCTTGAACGGGGCGAGGTCACTTTCCTCACGAACGCTGCTGTGGCCCTCTTCACCCCAGTAGCGGTCGGCCCGGCAAAGCGGCAAGGGGTCTCGATCCATGACCGCAGCAGAGAATTGCCCTAGTGTCTCTCCTACCGGCTGAAGGCGATAGCCAACTTTCATGGCGATGACGGGATGTTCGGCGTGCTGCAGATCCAGTGCACTGAAGCACATGACGTCAAAGGGCGTCAGGTTGCGAAATTCCATCTTGGGTTACCCCTTCAGTTGAGATCGACATCCTTGCCGCTGATTTGCACAGGCCCTGTGGCACTGAAGTCAAAGTTGCTGCCGTTGATCAGCACGGTGCCGTCGGCCTTCATCACCAGCGTGGATTTGCCCACCGTGATGCTCAGTTCATCGCCGGCCGTGATGCTGAACCGGTTGCCGACTATCACCGACTTGTGAATGCCCACCTGCTCGCTTTGGCTGAGCCCGACGGTGGTATTCATTGCCGCGCCGACGCTGGTCTGGTACCCGGCCCCAATGGTCAGGGCCTTGGCCAGCGTGATGGTTTCCGTCTTGTTGGCGCCGATACTGATGGACTCGTTGTGGTCGACCCGTTCGCTGCGGTCATTGCCGACGAAGGTGGTCTCGTTATGCTTGACGACGTTGTTCTGGTCTTTCTCGGCGTGGATGAACACCTCTTGCCGCCCCAGCTCATCCTCAAACCGCAGCTCGTTGAACCCATCCCCCTTGTGGGTCTGGCTTTTGATGGTCATCCGGGTCTTGTGGTCGGGCAGGTCGTAGGGCGGCAGCTGGTTGCCGCAGTAGGTTCGCCCGGTGATCATCGGTTGGTCGGGGTCTCCGTTGACGTACTGGATGATCACGTCCTGGCCGATCCGCGGGATGGCCATCGCGCCCCAGCTGCCACCCGCCCAGGCTTGTGAAACCCTCACCCAGCAAGAGCTGAACTCGTTGTTCAGGCTTTCGCGGTCCCAGGGAAAGCTGACTTTCACCCGGCCCCACTCATCGCAATAGATCTCTTCTCCTTTCGGGCCGACCACGGTAGCCATGTGTGGGCCGTCAACGCGTGGTTTTGGCAGTGGGGTAGGGCGCCATTCAGTGCGACCGGGGATCAGCACTGCGGTCTGTTCGTAGCGCGTGCTTACATCGGAGCCGGTAGCTTCTTCCTGCAGGCTGGTGAACTGGCTCCCTTTATGGGTAACGGTGTTC
Source organism: Pseudomonas sp. 39004 (assembly GCF_028682155.1). Classification (NCBI taxonomy): domain Bacteria; kingdom Pseudomonadati; phylum Pseudomonadota; class Gammaproteobacteria; order Pseudomonadales; family Pseudomonadaceae; genus Pseudomonas; species Pseudomonas sp. 39004. The sequence continues at coordinate 27,119 of NZ_JANIAG010000016.1, read as the reverse complement.
ACCCGCCAATGCGCATTGAGGTCGTCTCGGGGGTGTCCGGTCAGCGTGAAGCTCAGCCCTGGTTGTAGGCGAACATCGTCACCCTCAACTTCGGCGACTCGCACATCGTGGCGCAGCGCGGTGATGCGGTTTTCAGTGAACGGTTTGCCCACGGCATCGCGCTTGTAGCGGCCGGGGTAATCGAAATATTCGTACTCTTTGGACTGATGTTCCAGGAAGGGCCCGGCGGCTCTGTGCTCCTGGCGGTAGGCGGGGTTGGTAAAGGTGTAGTCACGCTGCACCTGGCGAGCGGTGCGCACCTGCTCGCTGTAGCGCAAGCGACGAAGGCAGGGTATGGGTTGATCGCCACCGCTGTTGGCTTGGTAAAGCACGCTATTTGGGTCTACAGGCTCGTCGCCATCAAAGAAGCCCTCGTCTTCCTCCTCGCCCTTGATGGTCCCATGGCTGATCAGCCCGAATGATTGCAGCCGATCGGTAATGATCAGCTTGTGCAGCTTTTCACTGTGCGCAAAGCGGTAGACGAAGCCTTCTTCAGCAGCCAGGCGGGCGATGAACGCCAGGTCCGTCTCACCGGCCTGAACGCAGAACTCGCGGACCTGATGGTCCATGCTGGCGCGCAGTTCGTACTGGTTGATGCCCTGGCGCTGGAGCATCAATTCAAGAATTTGCGGGACGGTCTTTTGTTGGAAGATGCGCCAGTTTGAGCGCAGATTGGCACGGGCCAGTTGAGGCTCGACCAGCGCGTCATAGTAGGTGCGGTAGAAGCCACTTTCAGCCTGGCTGAAACGACTGACCAGACCGTGCACGTAGCGCACTGGGCGTGCCCCTTCCCAGATGGTGAAGAGCACGGGTTTGTCGAGCAGGTGGCCGAAGTCGATATCGTTTTCAAAGCTGATCAATTTCAGCTCCAACTCGAAGGGCGTGCTGATCCCCTCACGGAGTTCGAACGACACCACTTCGAATTCAGCTTGGCCAACCAGGGGTTGGAAGCTGTAACGCAAGTCAGATTGGCTAGGCATGAGAAGTCCTTGTCCGCCGTCTGAGGTGACACAAAGTCCGGGCAGGTAACCCCGCCCGGAGCATTCGCAACTGTCAGGCGGCTGGTGCGCGCCAGTCATCCGAGCCAGCGGTACCGGCTACACCGTGTTCCCACATGATCTTCCTGTAGGCCAGTGCCACCTCGATCAGCTGCGTATAGTTTTCGTTCTCCTTGTCTTGAGCGTGGGGCAGGACGGTATTGATGCTAACGATGGTTGCATCCTCAAGCTTTGTCGTGAAAAAGTGCTCTTGTTTGCCTTCCGTCGAGGTGCGGTACCAATTGACTTCGACGGTCGGCAGCATTTCGCCGGTGGCCAGCGCTTGATACATCAGCGGCGTGGCTTTGTTGAGCGAACTGGTGAACTTGAACGGCTTGTGTACGCGCTGACCGCTGGGTTGGCCGCTTTGTGGATCCGTGGGCGTAGTGACCTCATGATTGATTTCCTGCACAAGGATTTCATCCTCATGGCCTTGTTGGTAAACATTACCAACGGAGTCGGCGGTGAATGCGCCAGCGGTAATGTTGCCTTGAGTTTGGCCAATGATCTTGATGTAAGCGGGTGTTGGCATGGCAGTCTCTCCTGCGTCCATGTGGATAAACACGCGCACTCGGGGTGGCGTGGCCATCGGGAACGATGGGCTTGTCAACGAAGCAAATGCCTCGTCAATTCGTTGAATTCAATTGCATCGGTTGCCGGCTGTTTACTGCTGCAAAATGCCGTTGAGCGACTCCAGCACTTCGGTGGTAATCAGGTGCAGGCGGTAGCTGTAGATGCCGTAGGCCACCGCCAGGGCAATGGCGGAAATCACCAGCGGGCTCCACCACGGCCATTGCCGGTTCATGCGGAAATTGCGTGGGGCGACGTTGGTGTAGGGATCGCCGACCGATTCCGGCACTGGGCCGCGCAGTTCGCGGATGATCCCGTGAAGTTGGTGAATAAGCCCATTCAGTGACTCTTCGCCTTTCGGCGCGATGGCGTACTTGCCCTTCAGGCCCAGGCATAACGCGAAGTACATGAACTCCAGCACGTCCTGGTAACGCTTGGGCTCCTGCATCAGGCGCGAGAGCACCGTGAAGATCTTCTCCCCACCCCAGGTTTCGTCGTGGAAGATGCTGAGCAGCGGTACCTGGCTCCAGCAGCTGGCCTTGCCCCAGGGCCTGTCCATGACTGCTTCATCGATGAACAGACACAGGCCGTAGGAATAGGCCAGCAACTGAGTGGGTTCGTAACCGTGCTGGCGTATCTCCTCGCGAATGTTGTCGATCTGGTTGCGTACCTGTTGGTGCACGTCCTTGATGTTGGGCAACGCGTCCAGGGTACGCAGGCGCATCACCAGGCCGAACAAAGGGGCTGCAGCATCCAGCATCAGGTTTGCAAAGCCGCCTCGCAGCTGGAAGTCTGGGTCGGCCGCATACCCTAGAAATTCGTTCTTTCCATTGCTGGCATTCTCATTGGCTTCCTCGTTTCTCCTCCCACTTTCTTCTGACTCAGAATGAGTGCGTGCTTGCGCTTCCTGAGCCTTGCTCTTGGCTCGTCGAATCGACGCCACGATGTTTTGACTGATATCGTCCTCATTGGCGTGGCCCTCTATCATTTTTGTTCCCCTCTAATTGCCCAGAACTGCAGCTCAAGCCCAGGGAACTCACCCGCAACATGGATACCGAAGCCATTGGAGGTCTTCATGCCTGCCCAGGTCGGGTCACGACGGTCCAGCTCGAAGTAGATGAAGCCTGCATGGAAAGGCAGGTCCCGCGGCGCCACAGGCAGCGGCACCAGCGGAATACCTGGCAGTTGCAGCGGCACGGCCTCGTTCAACGATTCCAGCGCAACGATCTTGCCCTTCTGCACGAACATCTGGCGCAACGTTTGCGGTGGCAGATTGGCGCGCACGGCCAGGATGAAATCGGCTTGGTCGATCAGGCGACGGTCTTCCAGTGTGGTCGTCATCACCCCGTACTCCAGCGTCTCCAGTGGCAGCGAAACGGCGCGGGGTTGCAGGACCGTGCTCAGTGCCCGGCGCAGGGTGTCTTCCAACGGCTTGAACGACGTGCGCAACGCCGTGTGGTGATAGGCAGGGTATTCCTGCGCCAGCCGGCTTTCGTCGGTAAACGTCACGAACTCGCCACAGGCTTGACTCATGCACAGATAAAGCTGCTCGGGGTGCGTTTGCCCCTGCCTGGCCAGGTGCTGGAAGCACGGCCACCAGCGGTTCATGGCCTGCAGCAGGTTGAAGTCGCGGATGTCGGCGATGCCGGATTGTCCTGAGGCGCCAATCCGGGCGGCGAGGTTGCGCGCCCGCTCGCGCAGGGAGTTGGTGATCTCCTCCAGAAAGCGTTGCAGCGCCGGCACGGCACGCACTGAAACACTGGTGGGATAAAACCCTTCATCCAGCTGCAAGCTGCCATCGGGGCGGCGCTCCAATATGCGTGCCATGGCCAGCCGTGTGTAAGCGCTGCTATCGTCAGCCTTGCGTTTGAGCTGCAGGTTTGGCACTGCCAAGTCAACCTGCACCAGGTCGCCGTCGGCGCTGTGAGTGTCCTTGATTTCCTCTGCGTGTGCGCGGTAACGGAAGTTGGCGGCATTGTCGGGCCAGCTCACCTCGCGGCCACCTTCGGTACGCAGCGGCAGGCACAGGAAAATCTCGCTGTCTTTGGCGCCGTCGTCCTCGATTTCCAGCGGTGGAGGGGGCGGCAGGTCAGCAGGAATATCAAACACCGTGCCGTCCGGCATGATGCCCCGCGCACGGGTGATGGCGATCTTGCCCAGGCTCAGGTACTCGTCATTCAACTGCAGTTCGCTGAAACCGTAAAAGGCGGCATTCAGGCTACCGAGGCGTTGGTGCAGGGCCGCTTCGCTGGCTCTGGCTGCTTGTTGGAAATGCTGCGGTTTGACGAACAGGCCTTCAGGCCACAAAACGGGATTACGTGAACTCATGAGCGCTCCGTGTCAGCGTGAGTAAGTGAGAAGGACTGGGTTGCCATCAGTCTTCTTCCTTGAGCAGGACCTGCGTGTCGTTGAGCAACACCGACAGGATGATCTGGTGGCCGCGAGGTGGTATGCGCAGCACCTGGCTCCAGGTGGCGTTTTCCTGGGTGCGGTAGTCGGCGATCACCGCAACGAAGCGCGTTTCGGGCTCGAGGGGCGCAAAGGGGATGAACTTGAACTGGCCAGGCCGCAGCAGGTAGTCGTCATCGCGGATGTAGGTGCTGCGCAGCGCCTTCGCCGGGTCCTTGTCCAGCAGTGCGTAGACGCTGTTGCGCAGCAGGGAGTCGTCGCGCAGCTGCAGGATCTTGATGGCCATGGGCGTAGCGACAGGCTCGCTGGCTACAGTGGTGGTATGGGGTAGGGTCAACACCACGGTCGGGTCTTCGTAGCGGCCGGGCGTACTTTCCTCCATGGGCGAACGCGCCAGCTCAGTGTCCTCGTCCACTGGCATTGCGACGGGCGACATTGCCGGGAACTGTTCCTGGAGGTATTCGAGCAGCGTCCCGACTTTCTCGGTCAAAGCGTAAGGGTCGCCAGCGCTTAAGCTGACGGCGTAGGGACTGGGTTCCAGAACGCCAGGCTGCTCAACTGGCACTTCGACGCTGTGAGGGTTGCCGTTGAGCGTCGGGCTGGCGTTGATGCTGAACGCGACTTGGGTGGGATGCTCTTTGATCGCCCCGACGGGCACCGAGGGATCCTTGATCACTTGGCCGATTTTGCTCAGAGCAGTGCAGCCCGAGAGTCCGATCAGTGCCGTCAGTAGAACGACCACGAATGAATGACGCATCATGGGCGTTCTCCTGCAATCAGCTGTTCCAGCGGGTCTTCCTGGGCAGGTCCTGTCACTGTGTTCAGTGCCGCCAAGGGATCGTTGCCGATACCTGGCGCGAAGGCCGAGCAGATGTCTGCGACAACCTGCGTGGCGCCTGAAGTCGGTTGCCGGGCGTTGGCTGGAACCTCTACTAGCCAGTGATCAAGGGTTCGCTGTTCAGGACTGAACAGGTCCTCCAGAGAGCGTGCATCGGCCTGCGCAAGTTGAACCTGTAGTCGATAGGCGCCAACGCGCAGTTGGTCACCCTCCAGCAGTCGCCTGGGGGCGAGCGCTCCCAAGCTGTCGTGGCTGTCGTTCAGGTAGGTCCGCTGACAGCGGTCAATGACGCAGAAGCTGCCCTCGATCCAGCGAATCTCGCAGTGAATCGCTGCAACGGTCTGCTCCCGATCGTTGATCCGCCAAGTGGCGCTGGCGCTGCCGATGGTGCCGCCTGTGCAATCGAACTGGTGTCGGCCAGTGACGTTGTGTTGCAACTGATCAAGGTTGGTGATGCTCAAGGTCAATGTGCTCATGAGCGCCCCCGGAATCGCACGACAGGGCTGATCTGGCCGTGGCGATCATCGACAAAGCTGGTCCAGCCCAAGTAGGCGCCTTTGGTAGGGTGCAGGCAGAAGGGCGACAATGCGTTCTGCTTCAGGCGCAGTTCCAGGTCGTAGGCCAGACCATCACGCAATAGGAAGTCGATCAGAGCACGCAAGCGATTGAAGTTGATGCCGCTGGGCAACAGGTCACGCAACTGTTCCTGATCAAGCTCGCTGATCACGATGGTGAACTTGCTGCTGCGGGTTCGCGTGCGGCTGCCGACCATGAACGAGCTGCCCAGTTCGCCGTTGCTGCGGCCAAGGCTCACCCGTTGCGTGACCATGGTAGGGACGGAGCGTGTTTCGAACTCGCGGATGTGCACCTGCTTCAAGTCGAAACAGTGGGCAATGATGCCGGCGACCGTGCCCGGTGCACGGCTGCGGCTGGCGATGACCCCAGCGAAACTGAGCAACCGGCTCCAGGGCAGCGGGGTGTCGCCGCGCAGCTGTTTGTCGTTCAAGCCGAGCAGGGCAAAGATGTACTGCGAGAAGCCATCGGTCGCGCCCGGCTGGAAGCGGATGTAATAGCGGTACTTGCGCCAGATGCGGTGCAACAGGCTCAGCAGGTAGTGGTTGAAGAAGTCGAAGAAGGCTGGCCGCACACCGATGCCGTGGGCATGCTCGTACGACACTTCTTCCAGGTAATAGGTTGGCAAGGGCGAGTCTGTGCCGTGCAGCCCCATGAACGTGGTGCACACGCGGTAGCGGTCTTCTGCTCCAGGCATGCGTTCGGCCTTGTACACGTCGGACACGGGAAAGGTCAGCCGCGGGTCGCTGGCAAGCCGCACGCGCCGGCGTACGGTGGGGGCTGGCCAACGCGGTTCCAGGTCATCCCCGTGCAAGCCGTGCAGGCGTTCCAGCAACTGGAAGAAGTTGTACTGGTGCGCCTCGGCGAGCAGCTTGTCGGCTAGATCAGCGGTTGTTTGCCGGTCTGGATGGGCCATGTGTAGTGCTCGTTATTGGTGGTGTTGATCACTTCCAGTTGGTGGAAGGAGTTGATGCTGGCGTACAGGGCAAAAAAGTGTGCGAGCACGCAACCGAACAGGTACAGGTCGCCTTCGCAGAGGAATGCGCTTTGATCCAGCTTCAGCCGTGTGCGCAAGCCGCGAATGGGCTGGCCCTTGATCAGCCAATCCAGGGGTTCTGTTTGAACATCGCGGATGCCATCGAGGCGTTTGCGGGTGGTGCGGGTTTGCTGAATGTCATGCAGGGCAGCGAAGTCATAGGCGTTGATGACCGCTTTCAGCGGCTCGGCCGAGAGCAGCGACAGGTAGTTGAGCGACATGTTGGAAATCAGGGCCCACTGCAACTGGCCGTCCAGTACCGGCCGGTAGGGGCGGGTGGGAGGACAGAGGTTGGTGTAGGTGGCCAAGGGCGGCGTGACCTCGGAAGTCACATTGATGTCGTCGACGGTTAACGCCAGCGGCAGGTCGCGGTTAGTACAGGTCAGGTCGATGGACGCAGTTTCCAGCTCGCCGATGTAGGCATTGGCGTCGGCACGTACAAATGCGATGCGGTGCGTGACGCTATCGCCCCGCAATGAGTCTTCGATGCTGTAGCGGTAGTACAGCGCGGTGCGACCTTGCACATGCTCGATTTCATGGGCGAACGACTCGAACGGGCGGAAGGTTCGCAGGTGCTGGCCGGTGCTGCCGTCGGTCGTGGAGCGGGTGCTGATGACCTGATCGACACTGAAGATTTCATAGGCGTGCGGCTGCTCGCCTCGGGGTATAAGCTCGACCTGGGCGTGCCGGCTGGACAGGTCGATAGGCTCTGCGCTGTGGCTGAACAGGTTTACCGCAGGGGTGCAGAACAGGCTGAAGTCGGTGCTGCCGACACGCAGTGAATCAGGTAACTGGCGGGTGAAGTGAAATTCGAGGACGACCTGCTGAGTCGCCTGGTCGGGCCAGACCTTCTCCAGCCCGGTTACGTTGAAGAAGTGGAAACGCTCGGGAAATATGAAGTACTCCTGCAGAATCCGGTAGCCGTCGAAGACGTTCTGTGGGTAAGGCAGCAGCGCTTCGTCTGGATTGAAGCCGGGGAAGACGATGCTGTCGGCCGGCAGCCGGCGGACCTCGCCATTGACTGTCACTGCTACATGCTTGAGGTATTGAGCGATCCACAGGTACAGCGTGCGGGCAGTCTGGATATCACCGCTCAGATGAAACTCAAGGCTCGCGCAGTCCAGGGTGTTCAATGGGCGCTCGACCAAGGTTCGCAAGTCGAGCCGAACCACCGAACTGTCCAGTGTCTGGGTTGCACCCACCGCGTCGATCTCGAATGGATGGATGTCCACCGCCGTGCAGGTGCGAAACTCGCAGGGCACTCCGTCCACGGGTTTGGAAAAGAGCCGTGAACCCCGTGGGATACGATGCGACTGGCTGAGGGACTGCTTGCGCGGCGTAAACTGAATGATCGTGGCGCTTGGCAGAGGCCGCAGGTAATTGGGCCAGAGTAGCTGCAGCATCGGGTGCGTCAGCTCCGGCAGATCGTCTTCCAGCTTGAGCCGCAGCTTGGCCGTGAGGAACGCAAAGGCTTCCATCAGGCGTTCGACATCCGGGTCGCTGCCACCCTTGCCGAGCAGCCGGGCAAGCTGTGGGTTGTCCTGCGCGAAGTCGTTCCCCAATTCATGCAGGTAACGCAACTCTTCGCTGAATCGATCCTTGAGTGACATGGTTCACCTTACGCGGGTGTGGCGGGTGTGGCCGTTGACCAGCAGCTCCAGCTGCAGCTGCTCCGTGTGGTTGTTGACCTGCACGAGGCAGTCCAGCCTGAAATGCAGTTCCAGCGGGGCATGACAATCGGGCATGGCCTTGAGCGTTCGCACGTGCACACGCGGCTCAAAGCGCTGAAGGGTGCGGCGGATGTCTGCGCCCACTTGCTTCAGGAGGTCGCCACTGCTGACGTCGTGCCCGTTGAAGTCACGCAGGCCCAGCTCAGGGCTGCTTTGTGAGCAACCCTGGCGAGCGTTGAGCAACGTTTCCAGGTGGCACTTGATGGCGGCGAACTTCTGGGAAGCGTTCTCCTGCAGGGAGGGTTCGCGGCTAACTGACTGATCCACCTTCAAACGACTGAAAAGACCACTCATTGCGTGTCGAGCCGCCCGACCAGGGAGATCTCGAAGTTGGCACCCATGTATTTGAAGTGTGGGCGCACGGCGAGCGAGACCTGGTACCAGCCCGGGTCACCGGCGACATCCGAGACTTCAACCCTGGCTGCACGCAGCGGGCGGCGGCTGCGCACATCGGCGGAAGGGTTTTCCTGGTCGGCGACGTATTGCTTGATCCATTTGTTGAGCTCGGATTCAAGGTCCCGCCGTTCCTTCCAGCTGCCGATCTGTTCGCGCTGCAGCACCTTGATGTAATGGGCAAGCCGGTTGACGATGAACAGGTAGGGCAACTGGGTGCCAAGCTTGTAGTTGGTCTGGGCCTGCAAGCCCTCAGCGGTTTTCGGAAAGTGCTTGGGTTTCTGCACCGAGTTGGCGGAGAAGAACGCCGCGTTATCGCTGTCTTTGCGCATGGTCAGGGCGATGAAGCCTTCTTCAGCCAGCTCGAATTCCTTGCGATCGGAGATCAGCACTTCGGTCGGGATCTTGGCCTGCAACTGGCCCAGGGATTCGTACAAATGAACCGGCAGGTCTTCGACGGCGCCACCCGACTGTGGGCCGATGATATTCGGGCACCAGCGGTAGCGGGCAAAGCTGTCGTTGATACAACTGGCCAGCAGGAACGCGGAACTGCCCCAGAGATAGTTATCATGCCGGCCGTCGATGTTCTCGTCGTAGTTGAAGCTGCTGATCGGCTGGTCCTGATGGTGGTAGACGGAGCGAAGCATGAACCGCGGCCCGGTCAGGGCCACGTGACGAGCGTCCTCGCTTTCACGGAAAGCCCGCCACTTGGCATGCCGAGGCCCTGCAAAAATATCTTTGATTTCCTTGAGATTGGGCAGCTCTTCGAAACTGCTCAAGTTAAAGAATTCGGGGGACGGCGCTGCGAGAAAGGGCGCATGTGACATGGCGCCCACCGAGGCCATGTAGCTCAGCAGTTTGATGTCCGGTGAGGACGGGCCGAAGTTATAGTCACTCACCATGGCCGCAACCGGTTCGCCACCGAATTGCCCGTAACCGGCGGTGTAAACGTGTTTGTACATGCCACTGGATGTGATATCAGCCGCATGTTCGAAGTCATCGAGCAAATCGGCTTTGCTGACATGCAACACTTCGAGCTTGATGTTTTCGCGGAAGTCCGTGCGGTCGACCAGAAGTTTCAGGCCGCGCCATGAAGACTCAAGCTGCTGGAACGCGGGCTGATGCACGATGGCGTCCATCTGCTTGCTGAGCACCCGGTCCAGTTCCGCAATCATCTGGTCGACGCGGTGCTTATTGATAAGTTGCTCTGGGTCATGGTTTTTGAGGATGTCGGCAATAAAGGCAGATACACCCTGCCGGGCGACCTGATAGCCCTCTTGCGCAGGCACCAGTTTGGTTTGCGCCATGATCTGGTCGAGCAGCGTGGTAGGGCTCAATGTTTCTGCAGGGGTATCAACGGCGACAGTAGTGCTGTTGTGCTTTGGCATGGGTTCGCTCCGTTGTCTCAGTCTTCTTTTGGCGCCTCAAGCACCAGGTCCAGTTCTTTGGCGAGCTGCTTGCGGGTTTGCTCATTGCTCAACAGGTGTTGCAGTTGCTTGCGGAATGTCGGCACGTTGCCCAGCGGGCCCTTCAGGGCGACCAGCGCCTCGCGCAGCTCCAATAGCTTGTTCAGTTCGGGTACCTGTCGAGCGATCTGGTCCGGCCCGAAGTCATGGATGGACTTGAACTGCAGGCTGACCGCCAGCTCGGCGTCGGGGGCGGTGCTGAGCAGGGAGGGCACTGACATATCCAGGCGCACATCGGCGTCGCTCAGGACGTTGTTGAAGCTGTGTTTATCAATGCGCATGACCGCGCGGTCTTCTAGCGCCCGGCTGTCATCCAAGCCGAAATCGCCCAGTACGAGCATCTTGTGGGGCAGCTCTACTTCGGCCTGTTCGTCACCGGTGGCAGGAACATACTTGATGTTTATGCGCTCTTTAGGCGCTACAGAGCCTTTATTTTTTGACATTGGCGTTTAACTCGCTGGTTGTTTTTGATCGTTTTTCGCAAGGTCCGTATTGTTGCGCGTTTAATCGCGATACTTATTTTGTAGGAAATTTCCCAAGTTTCAATGGTTGGCTCTTGTATAGTTGTTGGTGGCTTATAAAAACCATGCAATAAATAATGTCTCTTGGTCGAGCAGGAAAATGTAAGCGAATATTTGTTTGTATGCAGTTGGTTCTATGTACTAGGCTCGTGGTGATTTTATTTGGGTTGGCTGTGTGTGAGTGCGTTTATTGGTGCGTGCTTGTAGGAAAAGTGTGCGCGGCCATGTAGGGCATTTGTACTGTTTGTAGAGAGTGAACTTGGAATGATAATTCGCTGTGCATATGTCGCCGGTCTTTCGTTTGTGTTTTTTCTGCAGCCGGTGCTGGCAAGCCCTATTCAGGACTGCCCCGCGATCGTGTCTAACATCGAGCGGTTGGCCTGTTTCGACCAGGCTGCCGGCACACCTGCGCACAAGGCGAAAAAACAGTGGTCAGCACCGGAGCTGGAGGCAACCAGCGTGTTACGGGTGATGGCAAATGAGGCCACACGTACGGCAGATGACCTGACGTTTCGCATTGGCAGCCAAAGCGAGGGCAGTGAACGCGCACCTGAATGGGTCATTTCGGCCCCCGCCATTGCCTCAGGCGATGACCCTTCCTATCTGGCCATCAGTTGCATACAGAACATCTCCCGCCTGCAGTTGATTGCCAGGCAGCCCATCGGCGCCAGCTGGGTGACTGTGCGGCTGAAGGGGGAAGGCGGGTCTACGAATGCGACGCCCTGGCAGGTGATGGAGAACGGGCAAGTGCTCGACGCGGGGCGAGGTTTGCCGGCGATCGAGCAGATCAAGCAGCTGATAGGGGCGCAGCGCATCGAAGTTGTGAGTGATCTCAACGAAGTCGATGGGCTGATTTTTGATGCGCAAGGCCTGGACCCTTTGATCCGCCAGGTGCGAAGCACATGCCGGTGGTAGCGCAGGTGCCTGCGCAGCACATCACTGGGTTGCTCGCACCGATTGATCCGGCGGTCCCTGCTGGGCTGTTCGATGTGGAGGACGAAACCTACCAGGCCATTGACCAGGAGATGGTCAAGCTGGGCGGGCTGCAGGAAGCCTCGATCGACTGGGTTTACATTGAAGAGGCGTCCCGGCTTTACCTGAGCCAGCAATGCAAGCACCTGCGCATCGTCTCTCACCTCAGTGTTGCGTGGTTGCGCAGTGGCTGCTGGGAGCGCTGGGGCTACACGTTGGCGTTGTTGGCCGGCATGGTCGAACACTACTGGGAACCCGCCCATCCAAAGCCCGGCCCTAAGGGTTTCCTGGGCAAACGCAAGCTGGCGGCCTTGATGCTCAACCGCTTGATCGAAGCGTTGCCGCGCCTTGACCGCTTCACCTATACGCCGGCGCATGCGGCGGCGGCGCAGCAAGCGTTGACGTGCCTGCAACAGCAGCAGGGCGTCGCCCAACTGGACGCGAGCCTGCTGGGCGACCTGCAGCGCTTGCTTGGTAAACACTCGGCGCTTGCCGACGGCGTCGGCGAGCCTGCTGCGCCCAAGGCGCCTGCGGCAAGCATTGATGTTGCGCCGCTGGCCGAAGTCATCGCCACGCCCATGCCGCGTGTGTCGATGGGCAACGAACGAGAGACACGGCGGGCCGTGTTGACCATGGCCGAGCTCATCAATCAACAGGACCCGTACGACCCTACCGGTTATCAGTTACGTCGTTTTGGCTTGTGGGCGCACCTCCAGGCAGCACCCCAAGCGAGGCAGGGCGGCAACCGTACTGAACTGATGGCGGTTCCGGTGGATATAGCAGGGGCCTACGAAGACGCTATCGCCGGCACGGTGATTGACCCGGGGTTGCTGCAGCGGATCGAAAAGAGTGTGGCGGCATGCCCCTTCTGGATTCGCGGCAGTTTTCTGGCCGCGACTACCGCTTCGCGGCTGGCGATGGGCGAGGTCGCTGAGGCGATCCGCGCGACCACCGCGCGGTTCGTACAGCGTATGCCCGCCCTGCAGCAGTTGGGCTTCAGCGACGGCAGGGTATTTGTCGATGACCAATGCCTGGCTTGGCTCAAGGGCGGTCAGGGGCAGGGCGAGCAGGGTGCCCCCACTCATGAGTTCAGCGGCTTGCGCGAGGAGTTGGTCAGCCAACTGGAAAGCGGCGGCGTAGAGCCGGTTCTGCTCCGCTTGCAAGCGCTGCAGGCGGATTTTCGTGCCCCTCGTGATCGCTGCCATACCACCGTGATTGCTGCTGACTTGCTGGCGGCGCGGGGCGTGTCCTGGCTGGCCCAGGACCTGTGCGCCGGTGTGGCCCGCACGATGCAGCAAACCACCGCCGACGCCTGGGAGCCCGAGGTGTTCCAGCGGCTCCAGCAGTACGCCACAGCCCCAGCGTTGGCCAACCAGAACAAGGACCAGGAGCCCTCATGAATCAACTATGGAAGCAACTCAAACGCTGGGGCTTGCCGGTGGCTACGCGCATTGGCCTGGCACTGCCGCTGCTGTTGGCTATTGGCGCTGCGCTGATGTTGGTTGCCATCTGGTGGCTTGGCCCGCACTGGACATGGCGTGAACAACAGCCACTGGCGAGCGTGGCCCATCGCAGTCTGGCGAGCCTGGTGCTCGTGCTGGTGCCCTTGGTGTGCTGGCTGGTCATACTGCGTGCGCGCTTTCGCCGTCTGCAAGCTGAGCAGGCTCTGGCAATGGCTGCCGAGTCGGACCCTGCGCTGCCCTTCGTCCACGCCCAAGAGAAGGCGTTGAACCAGGGCCTTGCACGGTATCTGGACAATGCAGGCGGTCGACGGGGTTTGTATCGGTTGCCGTGGTATCTGGTGCTGGGCGATGAGCATGCCGGGAAAAGCAGCTTCATCGATTGCACCGATCAGAGTTTTTCCCTGACGCGTATCGACAAGGCCCAGGCACGCGGCCGGCAGGCTGAAACGCTTGCTTACCCGGTGGGGTGGTGGATCAGTAATGACGCGGTGATCATCGACCCACCCGGCGCCTTCATCAGTCAGGGCGCGCTGGCAAGCTCACCGAACAGTGAGCCCGCGGTATCTGAAGGCACCCAGGGCAAGTTGTGGAGCCATCTGCTGGGCTGGTTGCTGCGCAATAGAAGCCAGAGAGCGCTCAATGGCTTGTTGCTGGTTGTCGACCTGCCCGGGCTGTTGCATGGGTCACCTGAGCAACGCACGGCATTGGCCCATGTGTTGCGCACACGCTTGCACGAGGTAAGCAGTCAGCTGGGTTCGCGCTTGCCACTGTATGTGGTACTCAGCAAATTCGATCTGCTCGATGGTTTTGATCCTTTCTACAGCAAGCTCTCAGCGGCCAGCCGCGCAAACATGTTGGGGGTCACGTTCAAGCTGGATGCGGTCGAAGCGTTCGACGCCTGGCTGGACGAATACGCTGAACACTACGATCGCTTGATTTGCCAGTTGTTCGAGCAGGTCGTGGACCGTATCGATTCAGTGGGCAGTGCACCCCTGCGCGCACGGCTGTTTTCCTTGCATGCGCAGTTGATCGGGCTGCGGCCGATATTGCTAGGGTTTCTACGCGAGGCCTTGGCAAGTGACCGTTTCACCACCCCGGCCTTGGTCCGTGGTGTGTATTGGTCATCCGTCACGCAGCAAGGCGAAATGCGTAACGCATTCATCCGAGAAGCGGCTCAGCCCTATAAAACGAAGCTTCCCTTGCGTGAAGGTAAGGCGCCAGGCAAGGCGCTGGTCTACTTCGTCCAACGGGCTTTTGCGCGGGTGATCTACCAGGAGGCCGGCCTTGCCGGGGACAATGTCAAGGTGGCTCGCAGCAAGCGCCAATTGCTGTGGGTGGGTTCTGGCGTAGGCCTGCTTGCGTTCTGCATCGCCATTGCCAGTTGGCAACGCTACTTCGATATCAATGGCACCAAGGCCGCCGGGGTGCTTGCCAAGAGCCAGGAGTACAGCCATCACGAAGTGGATCAGCGCCTGGACCCGACCGGCCGCAATTTGCTGGAGCCACTGGACCAGATCCGTGACGCGGTATCGGTGTTTGGCGATTACCGTGCTGCGTGGCCTGGTGTGGCGGATTTGGGCCTTTATCAGGGCCGCGCCATCGGGCCCCGGGTGGACGAAGCCTACCTGAGCTTGCTCTCCAAGCGCTTCTTGCCGGCCTTGGCCAGCGGCGTGGTCGATGCCATGAACGCGGCGCCCCCCGGCAGCGAGCAGCAAATGGCGGCGCTCAGGGTTTACCGTATGCTCGAAGACCGCAAGAGCCGCCGGCCTGAATGGGTCGAGGAGTGGATGGCACGGCAGTGGCAACAGGCGTTTCCCGGCCAGGGGCAGCTGCAGCGCGACCTCATGCAGCACCTGGAATATGCCTTGGCGTATGCCGATGCAGATCTGCCGCAGTTCCGCCAGCGGGTCAGTGAAGTGCAGCAGGCATTGCGCAAGGTGCCATTGCCACAGCGGGTGTATGCGGGCCTCAAGCAACAGGCCCAGGAGCAGCTACACACCGGCTTGGACCTGCGTCACCAGGTGGGCCCGGCGTTCGATGTGGTTTACCAGCCGTCTGCAGGGGCCGGACGGGAGGATAACCTTCTGCTGGCCCCCATGCTGACCGCCAAAGGCTACACGGCGTATTTTGAACCGCGCAGCCAGCGGTTCGCCGAGATGGCGATGATCGACCAGTGGGCACTCGGCGAACGCGCTCAACTTGACTATTCGGACGCCGACCGGGAGGCGCTGAGCGAACGCTTGCGCAATCTGTACAGCACCGACTACATCGACAGCTGGCGGCGTGCCCTGAATGCGTTTGCGGTGGCTGACTTTCGCGACCTGGATCATGCTGTCGCGATCCTGCAACAGCTGACCGGGCCTGCGGCGCCGCTGCAGCGGCTGCTGGATACCGTGCGCGAAAACACGTCGCTGGCCTCGGCAGCAGGCATTGAAGCGCCGAGTGAGGCTGCTGCGCTGCGGCCTGCAAGTCGCCCACCCGCGCAACAACAGACGTTAGCGATTCAGCGGGCATTCGCGGGCCTCAGTGCCATGTTGCAGGCAACAGGCGATAAACCGAGTTACTACGATGAAACGCTCGCCGCCATTGCCGCCGTCCACGACTATGCCAAGGCGGTGCAGGACAGCCCCGACCGAGGTAAGGCAGCCCTGCAAGCGGTGCATCAGCGCTTCTCGATGACGGGGCATGACCCGATCGGTACCTTGCAGCGTGTTGCTACGGGGTTGCCGGAACCCCTCAACTTCCAGGTAAGAAAAGTCGCGGATCAAACCGCGCGGGTGTTGAACGTGGAAGCGTTGCGTGAACTGGAGCGACGCTGGGACGTTGAAGTGTACAGCTTCTTCCAGCAACGCCTGGCGGGGCGCTACCCCTTCGTGGTGAAAGCGCCCGATGCCTCTCTGGAAGACTTCGAGGCGTTCTTTGGGCCGAAGGGTCGCCTGCAACAGTTCAATGATCAGTACCTGAAGGTGTTCCTGAACGACAACCTCGAAGCCCTGCAGTCAGGTCAGGGGCAGTCCTTGATCCGCAGCGACGTGATCGAACAGTTGGCGCTGGCAGACCGCATCCGCGAGACCTTCTTCGACCAGCGCGGCAACCTGAGTGTGCAATTCAGCATCGAGCCGTTGGGGCTCAGCGCCAATCAGCGCACCAGTCTGCTGGACCTGGATGGCCAGTTGATTGCTTACACCCATGGTCCAAGCCAGATCAGCGGGGTTGTCTGGCCCAATACCCTGGGGCGCAAAGTGCGCAGCAACCTTACGTTGCTCCGGCAGAACGGCAATAGCAGCAGCCTGGAGTACCGCGGGCCTTGGTCGATGTTCCGCTTGCTTAGCCGCGGCTCGCTCAATGGGCGCACCGCAACCAGCGTGGACCTGAGCTTCAGGACCGGAGACGGCGTGATGCGCTATCGGCTGAATGCTGAAAAAGCCTTCAACCCGATTACCCAACAGCCTTTCAAAGGCTTCCGCTTGCCGCGTGGCTTGTTGCAGCTGCCACCCAAGGTTGCACTGGCCGGGCAAGCGGACGGTACGTAAGAGGACGTTACCTAGACCGCGTCAACAACCCATCCAGCACCACCTCGCAGGCCGCGCCCCAGCTGGCACTCACTGGCTGATGCATCAGTACCGCCAGCCCATCGGCGGTAAAGGTGCCTGGCGTGGCAATCGCCTGCCCCAACGCCTTCAGCGTGTGCTCGGGCTGGCGCTGGGCACTGGTCACACAGTCGTGCAGGTTGCCCAGCACCAGAGCACGCGCTTCGGCAGCCGGCAGACCCTTGTCGGTCAGCCACTGCTGCAAATCGTGCAACAGGAAGTAGAACCAGCCATTCATGCACGCGGCAACCGTGGCCAGCTCGAACGCGGCTTCATCCTGCAGCACCACCAGGTTGCCCAGCGCGCCCAGGCCCTGCTCGGTAGGCACGTCCGGCGGGCAGACCACCACGGTGGCCTGGTTGTGTTGCGCCGCGTAAGACAGCATCACGCGCACGCAGTGGGCCGCAGGGAAGGCCGCTTGCAACTGTGCCAGGCCCACACCCGCCGCCAACGACAGCAAGCGTTGCCCGCGGCGCAGGCGCACCTCGCTGGCGATTTGTGCCAGCGCTGCCGGGCGCACGCCCAGCATCACCAGCTCGGCCTGATCGACCACCGCCTGGTTGCTCGGCAGTACCTGGCAACCTTGCGTGTGGGCCAGCGCTTCGGCGCGCTGGGCGTTGCGTGGCGACAGCAGGATCGCGCCGTCGAAACCACTGCGGCGCAGGCCCATCACCACTTTTTCGGTCAGCTCGCCGACCCCGAGAATACCCAGACTATGCATGATGCCTCCTTGTCAGCTTTCCAGGCCGGCACGGCGCTGGCCCCAGTGCAGATTCAGGTTCACGCCCATGCTCAGCAGCGGCTCCGGTGGGTTGCGGTTAGGCCCCGCCGAGCCCAGCAGGAAGTCGATCAGTTCGTCGCGCTCACCGCTCAGCCAGTCGGCCAGCAAGGTACCGGTAGCGGTGCCCCGGGTAATCCCCAGGCCGTTGCAGCACAGCGCTGCATGGACATTGGGTGCCAGTGTGCCGAAGTGCGACAGGTGGTTGCGCGACAGGCACATCGCGCCGCCCCAGGTGAACTCGAACGGCGTACCCGAGAGCATCGGGAAGCGCCGTTCGAACGACGCCCGGTGCTGCCGAACGGCCCGCTGCAAGTGGCGCTGACTGGCACGGCCATCGGCGTTGAAGCTGAAGCTGTTGCGCACCAGCAGGCGCTGGTCCGGGGTGCGCCGCAGGGTGCTGCCGAACGGGTCGGCGGGGATGATGCCCCAGCTTGCCTTGCCGCCCAGGCGTGCCTGCTCGTCGTCGCTCAGGGGGCGGGTCATGCTGGCGTAGGTGAAGATCGGCAGCAGCCGGCCCGGCAAAAAGCCGAAGTACGAGGCGAAGGCGTTGTTGGTCAGCAGCAATTGGTCGGCAACAATTTCGCCGTGGGCGTGCTTGAGGGTGATGCGCGAGCCCTGTTCAAGGCGGGTGATGGTGGTGTGTTCGTACAGCGTCACGTTGCCGGGCAGGCTTTGCGCCAGGCCTTTGGCCAGGGCGGCCGGCTGCAGCAACTGGGTGCCGGGCGTGTACAGCGCCTTGCGGTAGAACGACGTGCCGAAGTGTGCCGGCAGGTCACGGGCATCGATCATCTGGTAGGGCTGGCCGAGTTTTTCCAGGCCGCTGCGGTAGGCCTCCAGCACGGCCAAGCCCTTGTCTTCGACGGCGGCCTGGTACTTGCCGTCCGGGCGTAACTGGCAGTCGATGCCGTGTTGGCCGATCAGCTTGTGCAGTATCGACTGCGCGCGCAGGTTCAGCTTGAGGTTCATTCGCGCAGTGGCCAGCTCACCGATGTAGTCAGGCGCACCGATGTCGTGGGGCAGGTCGATGGCAAAGCCCGAATTGCGTCCCGAGGCGCCGAAGCCGACTTCCTGGGCTTCCACCAGGATGATCTCGTCGTCGGGGTGATGCAGCGCCAGTTGCCGTGCTGCCGCAAGGCCGGTGAAGCCGGCACCGAGCACCACCCAGCGCGCTTCGCTCCGCCCCCGATGCGCGGCGCAGGGCTGGCGCCGGGGGCTGAGGTGGAACCAGCCGCAACCGTTGTCGTCCGCAGGGGTAGAGGTGTTTCTGTACATGGGGTTTATCCGTGTTGTTTTCCTCACTGTCGCACGACGCACGCGGCGGGCATATAACGGGAGTGACGGGTCGTGGGAGGTTTTGAATTGACCTTTGCGAGTTGCTCGTGATTTGCTCGGTTGGCCGGTGATTGGCCGGTGCAACGGCCCCCAGCAGCCAACGATCATTCAAAGGAAACTGAAGGTCTGCCATGTCCGAATACAAACTTCACTGCTTCGCAGAATCCGGTAATGCCTACAAAGCCGCCCTCATGCTCGAACTCACCGGCCAGGCCTGGCAGCCGGTGTTCGTCGACTTCTTCAACGGCCAGACCCGCGAGCAATCCTGGCGCGATGACGTGAACGAGCAGGGCGAGGTGCCGGTGCTGGAGCACGCTGGCAAGTCGCTCACCCAATCTGCGCTGATCCTCGAATACCTGGCCGAACAGACCGGCCAGTTTGGCCCGCGTGATGAGGACGAGAAACGTGAAATCTGGCGCTGGATGCTGTTCGACAACCACAAGTTCACCAGCTACTACGCGGCGCTGCGGTTCATCTACTGCTTGAAAAAGATGGGCGAAACGGAGGTGACCAAGTTCTTGCGTGATCGCGCCACGGCGGCCTATCGCATCGTCGATGCGCACTTGGCCAAAACCCCCTTCATGGTCGGCGGGCGGTTGACCATCGCCGACCTGTCGCTGGCGGGGTATGTGTTCATGCCTGAAGACACCGGTATCGCGCTGGCCGAATTCACCCATATCGAGGCCTGGAAAGCGCGTATCAAGGGCACACCCGGTTGGAAGCACCCGTACGACCTGATGCCGCGCACAGCGACCGTTTAGGCGCCATTCGGATGACCGGTCGGCGACAAGCCGGGCGGCATGACTACGCTCAGGACGTAAGAAACATTTTGCAATAACTGGCCAGCTGGCCCTGAAGGACCTCGTTCATCCGCTGCAGATGGAAGGCCGCACTGGTTGCAGGTCGCCCCACGGGGGGCCGGAACTCACGGGGTGCCCTGTGCAACCCCGTGCTACTCCAAGCGGAGGCACATCATGCTCAAGAAATGCTTGTTGGCTTTGGCGATCGGCGCGGTTTTGTCAGCGTCGGCAGTTTTGGTGCCGGACTCCATGGGCGGTGCGTCCAGTGCGTATGCGAAGGATGGCGGCGGTGGAGGTGGCGGTCATGGTGGCGGTGGCGGTGGCGGCGGCAGTGGTGGCGGTGGCCATGGCGGCGGAGGCGGAGGTCACGGTGGTGGAGGTGGCGGCGGCAGTGGCGGCGGTGGCCATGGCGGCAGTGGCAGTGGACACAGTGGCGACGGCGGCGGGCATGCCAGCTCAGGTCGCGGTGACAGCGGACGGAACGGGGCCGATGATGGGGCTAACCATGAGGCCAACCATGAGGCCAACCACAATGTGGGTGAGGCCCACGGTGTAGGGCATGGCGCGGACGACGGTCCCGACCATGATGTCGGAGACGATCATGGAGGTGACCGCACGTAGCTTTTGAGTTGCCAGTACTGGCCTCTTCGCGGGTACTGGCAACGCACCTCTCAGATCGACAGCCGCACCACCCTGTTATCCATGCACCTGGTTGTAATGGCAGAACCGGTAAGCCGAACGCAGCAAGGCGTTTTCGACCCTTTCGTACAAATCCCCCTCACTCGGGGCGACCTCCATTGTTTATTGGTTTGTGTGCAGGAGCACATGCTTGGGCTGTTTACCGGTACCGACAATGCCCTGCACGAACGTCACCAGCTGCTCGCGCGCCATCATCACGGCGCCCCATTGCGCCTGCCCGCACAGCAAGCCCAGCACCGCATGCGCGATCGACCGTGCGCGCGGTGCAGGCAAGCCGCATTCGGCGGCGACAATGTCGCTGAGCAGCCCGCAATATTCAGCCTTCAATTGTTCCACCAGCAACACCTGCTCTTCGCTCAGGTTGACCGCCTCTCGCGTCAGTAGCACCAGTTTGTCAGGGTTCACCTGGCTGTAGGCGATGAATGCCTGGACGAAACACTGCAAGTGTTCACTGGTGGTGCGGGCACCTTTGAGGCACTGTCGGGTTTCGTACAGCAGGTCGGTCAGGCTCGACTCGATCAACTCGAACAGCAGCCCTTGCTTGCTCTCGATATGGTGGTAGAGCGACCCGGCACGCAAGCCCAGGTGGCTGGCCAGGTCGCGCAGGCCGATGGCCTGGTAGCCACGGCTTGCGAACAACGTGCTGGCCGCCTCCAGCAGGCGATCCCGTGCGTGCGGGGCGTGAATGTGCGAGAGGCTGGAGGTGGGCATGGCGGGACCTTTCGGCGAATTGATGTTTGACCAAATGTAAGACAACAGGCATCTTACGTAAAGACTCAATCACGGAGGTGTTTTGTGGATAATCAAACGGTGGTGATCGTAGGTGGCGCTTCGGGTCTGGGCCTGGAAACAGCCCGGCTGATGGTCAAGCGTGGCGCCGGCAAGATCGGCCTGATCGACCGCAATGAGCAACTGTTGGTACAAGCAGCCGAGGTGTTGCGTGGGCAGGGTGTAGAGGTGGCGATCGCGGTCGGTGACATTGCCCGCAAGGACACTGCCCATGCCGCGTTTGCCGAGATTGTCGCAGGCCTGGGCCGGGTCCATTGCCTGGTCAACAGCGCGGCCATCTACCCGCGCCAGGACATCTTCGAAATTACCGACGACGAGTGGGACCTGGAGAACGCCGTCAACATCAAGGGCACCTACCACATGATGGTCGCCGCCGTGCGCCACATGCAGCAGTACGTCCAGGCGCCGGCGGTGACCGGGCGCATCGTCAACGTCACCTCCGTGGACGCCTTCAAGGCACACCCACAAAACGCCCATTACGCGGCAACCAAGGCGGCGGTGGTGAGCCTGACCAAATCCTTCGCCCAGGCCTGCGCCAAGGACCAGATCCTGGTCAACTCGGTGGCCCCGGCCGGCTTTGCCACCGAGCGCGCCAAGCAGCTGGGCTTCCTCGGTGAGCTGGCCGCCGCCAACCCGCTGGGCCGGGCTGCGGAGCCGGCAGAGATCGCCGAATGGATCGTGATGATGGGCAGCAGCCGCAACAGCTATGCCACCGGCGAAAACGTGATTGTCAGCGGGGGTTACATTTATGCCTGAAGTCGCTTTCCCCGAGGGCTACCAGCGCGCGCTGGTGACCGGGGCCACCAGTGGTATCGGCAAAGCGATCGTGCTGGCGCTGCGCGATGCCGGCCTGCAGGTGATCGCAGTGGGGCGCAGCCCCGAAGCATTGGCCGAACTTGCCAGCGAGCCGGGCGTGACGACCCTGCAGGCGGATGTGCGTGACTATCGGGCGTTGAGCGCTGCGCTGGGGGGGCAGGCGGTGGATGTACTGGTGAACAACGCCGGCATTCTCTCGACCCGCGCTGCGTTCCAGGCGATTGACGAGGCCGAGATCGACAACATGCTCGACATCAACCTGAAGGCGCCGCTGCACCTGACGCGTCAGGTGTTGCCGGGCATGCTCGGGCGGGGCAGGGGGCATCTGTTTTTCATCGGCTCCAGCGCAGGCCGCGCACCGCACCCGGGGGCGGCGGTGTATGGCGCTTCCAAGGCCGGGGTGAGTCTGTTCTGCGATGCCTTGCGTTGCGACCTGTTGGGCAGCGGGGTACGGGTGACCGAGATTGCCCCGGGGCGGGTGCAGACCCAGCTGTACAAGACGGCGATGGGCATGCAGGCGGCTGGCAGCGAGTTATATGAAGGTTATGAGTCGATTCAGCCGGAGGATATCGCCCAGTTGCTGCTGGCGGCATTGAAGATGCCGCGTCAGGTGGATGTGTCGCGGCTTGAGGTGTTCCCCACGGCGCAGGCGGTGGGTGGCGGGCGGATGGTCAAGACTGCGGGTTGAGTGCAGG
Source organism: Pseudomonas sp. 39004 (assembly GCF_028682155.1). Lineage (NCBI taxonomy): Bacteria > Pseudomonadati > Pseudomonadota > Gammaproteobacteria > Pseudomonadales > Pseudomonadaceae > Pseudomonas > Pseudomonas sp. 39004. Next base: position 4,570 of record NZ_JANIAG010000016.1, on the reverse strand, counting down.
GATGGATTAGGGTTTTGGCACTCGATCTCCCAGGCGCCAAAACCCCCAAACCCTGCACCTCACACCAGCAGAAAAATTCAGACATACAGATGCTTGACCACCTGTAAGACAACATATAACTTACATCAAGACCGCTTCAGCAGGTCGAGACAACTACAAAGCATTGCAGGGGATATGACGATGACTGCGACATCATGCCGGGTCGGCGTGGACATAGGCGGGACCTTCACCGATATCGCGCTGGATGTGAACGGCGTGCTGCATTCGACCAAGATCCTGACCGACTACGAGCTGCCCGAGCGGGCCATCCTCACCGGCGTGCGCCAGGTGGTGGAGCAGGCGGGCCTTGCACTTTCGGACATCGATCAGCTGATCCATGGCACCACCCTGGCCACCAACGCCCTGATTGAACGCCGCGGCGCACGCACTGCCTTCATCACCACCGAAGGCTTTCGCGACACCCTGGAGATGCGTACCGAAAACCGTTTCGAGCAGTACGACATCAACATCGTCCTGCCACCGCCGCTGATCGACCGTGAACACCGCTATACCCTGCGCGAACGCCTGGACGTCAAAGGCCGGGTGCTGATCGCCCCCGAGCAGGCCGAAATCGACACGCTGGTCGAGCGCATCGCCGAAGGCAACTACGAAAGCGTCGCCATCGGCTTCATCCACAGCTACGTCAATGGCGCCCACGAGCGGCAATTGCGCGATGCCCTGCAGGCGCGCCTGCCACAGGTATCGATCTCGATCTCCAGCGAAGTCTCGCCACAGATGCGCGAGTTCGAGCGCTTCAACACCGTCTGTGCCAACGCCTACGTCAAACCGCTGATCAAGTCGTACCTGGACCGCCTGGTGGTCACCCTCAAGCAACAGGGTGCCCACTGCCCGGTGTTCATGATCCACTCCGGCGGCGGCATCATCTCGGTACAGAGCGCGGCCGAGTTCCCGGTGCGCCTGGTCGAGTCCGGCCCTGCTGGCGGCGCGATCTTCGCCGCTGACATCGCCCGCCGCTATCAGCTGCAAAACGTGCTGTCGTTCGACATGGGCGGCACCACAGCGAAGATCTGCCTGATCGAAGACCAGGTGCCGAAAACCGCCAAAACCTTCGAAGTGGCGCGTACCTACCGCTTCAAGAAGGGCAGCGGCATGCCGATTTCCATCCCGGTGGTGGAGATGGTCGAGATCGGTGCCGGCGGTGGCTCGATCGCCAGCATCGACAGCATGCGCCAGATTCGCGTGGGCCCGCACAGTGCGGCCTCCGAACCAGGGCCTGCCTGCTACAACCGTGGCGGCCTGGCGCCGACCATCACTGACGCCAACCTGCTGCTGGGGCGCCTTGATGGCGACAACTTCGCCGGCGGCGCGCTCCGCCTTTCCAGCGAAAAGGCCGCCGAGGCGATGGCGCGAGTGATTGGCAACCCGCTGAGCATGAGTGCCAATACCGCAGCCTTTGGCGTCTGCGAAGTGGTCGATGAAAACATGGCCAATGCTGGCCGTGTGCATGCGGTAGAGAGCGGCAAGGATATCGCCGACTACACCATGATCACCTTTGGCGGTGGCGGCCCGCTGCACGCGGCGCGCCTCTGCGAGAAAATGGGCGTATCGCGCTTCATCGTACCGGCTGGCGCCGGCGTGGGTTCGGCCATTGGCTTCCTGCGTGCGCCGTTCGGCTACGAGGCGGTGCGCAGTGCGTTCGTGCGCCTGTCCGAGTTCGACGCTACGGCAGTCAACGGCCTGATCGAAGAAATGAAGGCCGAGTCGCTGAGTTTCCTGCGCCAGGGCATGCCCGAGGGCGAGCCTGAAATGGACTGCACAGCGTTCATGCGCTACGTCGGCCAGGGCTGGGAAATCCCCGTGGCGCTGCCGTTCAAGGCTTTCACAGCAGCTGACACTGCCCAGTTCAAGGCCTTGTTCGAAGAGGCCTACACGCGCTTCTTCGGTCGCCCGATCGAAGGCCCGGATATCGAGATCGTCAGCTGGTCGGTCCGCGCCAGTTCGCCGCTGCCACCGGTGGCCCATATCGAAGAAGTCGGCGCTGCCTACCGCGCCACTGAGGTGTCACGCCGCGAAGTGTTCGATGTCGCGGCGGGTGGCTTGGTCGAGGCGGGCATCTACCCGCGCGAAGCACTGCAAGTCGGCGCTCGCGTCGATGGCCCGGCGATCATCGTCGAGCGCGAGACCTCGACCTTCGTCACCTCCCAATTCATCGCCACGGTCCAGCCCGACGGCTGCCTGCTGGTTGCCCGTCGCTAACGCCCTATATCGGAGGCAAGCACCATGAGCGAAACCCTGATCGACATTCAAATGCAGGTGATGTGGAACCGCCTGGTCTCGGTGGTCGAAGAGCAGGCCCTGACCCTGATCCGCACCGCATTCTCCACCAGTGTGCGCGAGGCGGGCGACTTGTCTGCCGGTGTCTTCGACCGCGCCGGCAACATGCTGGCCCAGGCGGTCACTGGTACGCCCGGCCACGTCAACACCATGGCCGAGGCCGTGGTGCACTTCATCAACGATATCGGCGAGGACAACATCTTCGAGGGCGACGTCTACGTGACCAACGACCCGTGGAAGGGTACCGGCCACCTGCACGACATCACCATTGTTTCGCCGTCCTTTTACAAGGGCCGGCTGATCGGCTACTTCGCCAGCACCGCCCACGTGGTCGACATCGGTGGCCGCGGCTTCGGCCCGGACGCCCGCGAGGTGTACGAGGAAGGCCTGTTCATCCCGATCATGAAGCTGTTCGAGCGCGGCAAGGTCAACCGTGACCTGATCAACATCCTGCGTAACAACGTGCGCGAGAACGATCGCGTGGTGGGTGACTTCTACGCCCTGTCGGCGTGCAACGAAACCGGCCACAAGCGCCTGCTCGACATGCTCGACGAGTTCAAGCTCGACGACCTGGAGCACATTGGCGGCTTCATTCTCGAACACAGCCGCCGTGCCACCCTGGCGTGCTTCAAGTCGCTGCCCCATGGCACCTACAGCAACAGCATGATCCTCGATGGCTACGACGTACCGGTGACCCTCGCGGTGACTCTCACCGTCGGCCCTGATGGCATCAAGAGTGACTTCACCGGCACCTCGGGCATGAGCCAGTTCGGCATCAACGTGCCGCTGGGCTATGCCAAAGCCTACGCCTGCTATGGCCTGAAGTGCATCGTCGCGCCGGAAATCCCCAACAACACAGCTTCGCTGGCGCCGTTCGAGGTCACCGCCCCCGAGGGCTGCATCCTCAATGCCAAGCACCCGGCGCCGGTGTCCGTGCGCCACGTGCTCGGCCACTTCGTGCCCGACCTGGTGCTGGGTGCGCTGCACAAGTGCCTGCCTGGCCAAGTACCGGCCGAGGGCGCCAGTGCGCTGTGGAACCTGCACCTGAGCGTGCGCCCACTGCCGGGCAACCCGAAGGGCCGCAACGCCGAAATGCTGATGTTCAACAGCGGCGGCATGGGTGCCCGCTCGGCGATGGATGGCCTGAGTGCCACGGCGTTCCCCAGCGGCGTGCACACCATGCCGGTGGAAGCCACCGAGCATGCAGGGCCCGTGGTGGTCTGGCGCAAGGAGTTGCGCGAAGGCTCCGGCGGTGCCGGCCAGCTGCGCGGCGGCCTGGGCCAGGAAATTGAAGTGTCGGCGGCAGACGGCTACAGCTTCCGTTTCAGCGCCATGTTCGACCGTATCCAGCATGCCGCCCGTGGCCTTGAAGGTGGCCAAGCCGGTGCCGAAGGTTTCGTCGGCCTGGATGACGGCACCCTGTTGCGCGGCAAGGGCCAGCAATTTGTCCCGGCTGAGCGCCGCCTGGTGCTGCGCCTGCCCGGTGGCGGCGGTTACGGCGACCCACGCCAGCGCGACCGTCAGCAGGTCGAGCGTGACGTGCGTTTTGGCTACATAAGCGCCGAGCAGGCGCGCAACGACTACGGCTTCGACGCCGCACAGGAGCGCTAGACAATGGACGTGCAAAGCAGCCGCGTACGCGCCGTCAAGAGTTCGCCGAGCATGGCCGTGTCGGTACTGGCCAAGCAGATGCTGGCCAACGGCGAGCCGGTGATCAACCTCAGCCTCGGCGAGCCGGACTACAACGTACCGGCCCATGTCATCGAGGCCGCGCACCAGGCGATGCTGGCAGGCAACAACCACTACACCGGGCCCAATGGCCTGGAGGCGTTGCGCCAGGCGATCGTCGACAAATTCGCCCGGGAAAACCAGCTGGTCTACGGCTTGGACGAGATCTGCGTGGGCAACGGCGCCAAGCAGCTGTTGTTCAACGCCTTCCTTGCCACCCTGGAGCCGGGTGACGAGGTGATCACCCCGGCGCCGTACTGGGTGTCGTACACCGACATGGCGATGCTCAACGGCGGCGTGCCCAAGGTTATCCCATGCGATGCCGGGCAGGGTTTCAAGCTCAAACCCGAGCAGCTGGAGGCAGCCATCACCCCGCGCACCCGCTGGCTGATGCTGAATTCGCCGAACAACCCCAGCGGGGCGATCTTCACCCGTGAGGAATTCGCGGCGCTGGGCCAGGTACTGGCGCGTCACCCGCACGTGCTGGTGATATCCGATGAGATCTACG
>NZ_JANIAG010000159.1:0-13108 GCF_028682155.1 Pseudomonas sp. 39004 | reverse complement strand
CCAGTTGATCGCAATGCAGCAGTGTTTCGTTCAGGTTCTCGACGCCTTGCTGGTTGAGCGCGTTGATCTGGGTAATGTCCAGGTTGAGGCTCTCGACCACGGCGGTCTGTTCTTCGGTGGCAGTGGCCACCGACTGGTTCATGCCATCGATCTCACCGATACGCTGGGTCACGCTGGCCAGGCGCACGCCGGCCTGGTTGGCCACCTGCACGGTCTGCTCGCTGGAGACCTGGCTGGTGTTCATGGTATGCACCGCCTCGCGTGAACCCACCTGCAGGCTGGTGATCATGCGGTGGATTTCTTCGGCCGATTCCTGGGTGCGGTGCGCCAGGTTGCGTACCTCGTCGGCGACCACGGCAAAGCCACGGCCGGCCTCACCGGCACGGGCCGCCTCAATGGCAGCGTTGAGCGCCAGCAAGTTGGTCTGCTGCGAGATGCCCTTGATCACATCGAGGATCTTGCCGATTTCATCAGTGCTGGCATTGAGCGTTTCGATCTGCGCGCAGGACTCGCTGATGCGCTGCGACAGGGCGGTCATGGCACTGATCGCTTCCTCGACCACTTCGCGGCCGCCATGGGCCTGCTCGCTGGCACCGCTGGCATGCTGCGAGGCGTCGGCCGCGTTGCGGGCGATCTCCTGGGTGGCGGCGCCCAGCTCGTTGATCGCCGCTGCCACGCTGTTGGTGCGCATGCTTTGTTCTTCGGAGCCGGTGATCGAAGCGTTGGAGGCATTGACGACCTTTTCCGACAGGTCATGCACCAGGCGGGTGGCCGAGGACACTTCGCTGATCGAGGCATGGATGCGTTCGACGAAGCGGTTGAACGAGGTGGCCAGTTCGCCGAACTCGTCCTTGTTCTGCACGGCCAGGCGGCGGGTCAGGTCGCCTTCGCCTTCGGCGATGTCGCGCATGGCACGGCCCATGGTGGTCAGCGGTTGCATCAGCACCGGGATCAACAAGCCCAACAGGCCGGCGATGGCCGCTACGGCGATGAGCATGGCGATGATTGCCGACGTGCGGAACTGGTCAAGGGCGGCGTAGGCCTTGTCCTTGTCGATCGACAGGCCGATGTACCACTGTGCGGAAGGCAGGCCGGAAACGGGCGCGAAGGAGATGAGGCGTTCCTGGCCGTTGAGGGTGACATCCTGCATGCCCGACGCGACGCGCAGGCCACTGCCAGGGTAGATGTCTTTGAGGTTTTTCATCACCTGGTCTTTATCGGGGCTGACGATTACCTGGCCATTGCTGTCGGCAAGGAAGGCGTGGCCGATGCCGCCGAAGTCGACCGAGTTGATGATCTCTACCAGGGTGTCGAGGGTGACGTCACCGCCTACCACGCCGATCAGCTCGCCATTGGCCTTGCTTTTCACAGGGGTGGCAATGGTCACCACCAGGCCGCCGACGGCGCCTTGGTACGGCGGGGTCAACACGGTTTGCCCGGCGCTCGCCGCGGTGCTGTACCACGGGCGCTGGCGGGGGTCGTAACCGGCGGGCATCTGCGCGTCGGGGCGCTGGGTGAATGCGCCGTTGGCCTGGCCCAGGTAGGTGAACAGGAAATTGCGCGTGTAAGAAGGCTGCTCGATAAACCCGGCCAGGGTGTCACCGGCACCTTGCTGGCCAATGTCCTGGGCCAGGTTTTCCAGCACCAGGATGCGCCCGCTCATCCAGTTCTGCACGCTGCTGGCGGTTAGCTCACCGGATTGCTGCACCGAAGACTCGATGTTCTGGCGAATGGTATTGCGTTGCAGGTAGTCGTTGTAGAGCGTGAACAGGGCAAAAGCCAGGACCACGACGCCGCAGGCGCTGAGCAGGATCTTGTGGCGAAATTTCAGGTTCATGTTTCGAGACCTTGGGCCAATGAGGGGAGGGCGTAGCGCGCTCATGACGCGCTGCGCCCTGTCGATTGGCTATCGGCTTGCGGGGTAAAAAATTGAAACACTTGGCGAAATTTCTTTAGGCCGTTTCGACGAACGGCGTTCAACGCATGGACAGCTGCTCAATCAACAAGCGCGCCGCCTGCTGCAGCGGCTGCTGCTTGCGCCACAAAATGTGCACGGGCAACTGCAACTCGTTGCGGGTATTGCGAAAGCCCAGCCGCACCAGGCGCCCGGTCGCCAACAGGGGAGCGATGCGCGAGAGTGGCAGGTCCCCCCAGCCGAGGCCAGCCTCGACCATCTGCAGGGCGACATCGAAGCTGTCGGTGGACCAGTGCGTGGCACCAATCAGGGCGCGCGGGTCGGTCAGCGGCAGGTCGCGGCTGCGCACCAGGATCTGGCGCACGTTGATCAGGTCTTCGAGGTAGTGAACGCGGTCTTCGAGCACGGCCGGGTGCGCGGGTGACAGAGTTGCCACCAGCGATTCCATGCCGATGTGCTGAAAGCCGCGGCGGGCATCCACCTGCAGGCCGGCGAAGGCCACGCAGAGGTCGGCGCGGCCACTGTCGAGCAGGTGCAGGGCGTCTTCCTGCGGGGCGCTGAGCAGGGCGATGTCGAGCAGCGGGTAGCGTTCACCAAGCTGGGCGATGGCGGCCAGCAGCGGGCGATGGTCGATGTCCGGGACCACGGCGATGGTCAGGCTGCTCTCAAGCCCTTGGGACAGCTCCAGGGCATGTACTTGCAACAGCCCGAGCTGTTCGGCGATCAGCCTGGCATGGGGCTCCAGGGCCAAGGCTTGGGCGGTTGCGCGGACTTCGCGCGGGCCGCGTTCAAACAGGCTGTAGCCGAGCTCTGCCTCCAGGTTGCCGATGGCCATGCTTACCGCCGAGGGCACGCGGTGCAACGCGCGCGCGGCCGCAGAGAACGAGCCGCGATCGAGCACGGCGAGAAACAGCTGGATGTTGTCGCTGGAAAAGTTCATGGCAGCCTCCTGTCAGTTGATCTGACAGCTACTGACTTTTACTGTCAAGAAGATTGAAGCATTCTCCCGCCCCATCGTTGTTAGTCAAATAGAGGTAAAACGGGGTGCAGGGCGTTAAACGCAAATTGGTCTACGTGACGTTTTATGAATTGATCGGGCTGTGCATGTCGACCCTCGGGCTGGCGTATCTGTCAGAAACTGAGGCGTCCCACACCGGGCCACTGGCCGTGATGATCACCACCATCGCCATGCTCTGGAACCTGATCTACAACACGCTGTTCGAGCGCTGGGAGAGCCGCCAGGCCAAGCGCGGGCGCAGCGTGGGGCGGCGTGTGGCACATGCCATCGGGTTTCAGCTGACCTTGGTGGTGTACTTGATTCCGCTGATTGCCTGGTGGCTGGGCATGAGCCTGGTGGAGGCGTTTGTGGTGGACTTGGCATTCATCATTCTGGTGCCGTGCTACACCTTTGCCTACAACTGGGCGTTCGACCGTATTTTCGGCTTGCCCCGCTCGGCGCTGGCCACTGCCTGAGGCCGGTACCGCTAACCGCTACGGCGGCAGGCGTATCAACAGTGGCGTCTGCTTCTGTTCTGCCTGCGGCTCCACAGGCTCCACCGGCCGCGGCGCGCTGGCCAGCAGGCTGTCCTCGACCTGCCCCGACAGGTAATAGACGCCGGCCATCGCCCCGCTCTGGCGGTTTTCCATCAGCTCCTGCCATTCCTGGTTCAGCGCGACATTGAGGATCACCCGCAACTGCTCGACCATCTGCGGTTGCTCACGGTCGTGGGTGATCATGCCGTAGCCTGCCGCCGCCACCGAGATCATCGCCCCGGCCACCTTGCCCACCGCCGAAGCCACGGCGCTGGCAATGCCGCGCGGGGCCAGGGTGGCACCGAGTTTCTCGCTGGCCCGCGTGGCCACCGATGACAGCCCCACGTCGGTCTGCCCAGGCCCTTTGCTGGCTTGCTCGTGCAGATGCTGGCGCATGGCTTGCCAGGCCGGTTGCTGGTCCAGCGACTTGGCGCGCAGCAGTTGATAGAGGCTGGCGTTGCGCGCATCGGGTGGGCCCAGGGCGATGGCGGGTATGCGATTGAGGCGTTGGCTGAGTTGCTCGGGCGGCGCGTTGTAGCGGGCGATGATGGCCGGCAGTTGCTGGCCGAGCAACTGCACATACAGCTCACAGGCACGGTCGCGGATGCCCTCGGGGTTGATCTGCTCGGCCACCGGCTCGATCACCCGCTCGTGGTACTGCTCCTGAAGGTACAGCGCCAGGCGTTTTTGCGCAGGCTCGCGGCCTTCGCCGCTGTCGAGCTTGTACCAGGCCACCTTGAGGGTCAGCCATTGCTGGGTCCAGTAACCGGTGAACCATGGGATGAACTCGCTTTCGGTACGTTGCTGTACCTGTTCCTTCCACACCCGCATGGAGCGCCGGGCATAATCGTTGGCCGAACCTGCAGCGCCCACCGAGGCATCGATCAGGTCCTGATCGATGCGCTGCCACGTGGCAGGGGTCAGCACCGCGGCGGGTGGCGGGGCAGGCGGGCGCTTGCCTGCGCAGCCGCCGAGGGCCAACAGCAGGCAAAGCAGCAGTAACGGCATACGCGAGCTCACGCGGCCGCCTCCCTGGGTAGAGGCTGGGGTGGTTTCTCGAGTATAGGGCGGCCGCGAAAAAACCTCAGCCCAGGTCGAGTTTGTCTTGCAGCCGGTCCAGGTGCTCATGCATCAATGCCAGCGCTGCCGCCGCATCCCCGGCTTCCACCGCATCGATGATCGCCGCATGCTCTTCCCAGGCGCAGTGGTCGCAGCAAGGTGATTCGTAGCGGGCAATGATCAGCGAGGTCATCGGCACCAAGCCGTTGAGGAACCGCGCCAGTGGCGCGTTGGCGGCGACCTGCGCGAGCTTCAGGTGAAACTCGCCGCCCAGGCGGATGGCCGCGCAGCGCTCACCACTTTCATGGTGCTGGCGCTCGCGCTCGACCAACAGGCGCAGCTGGCGGATCTGAGCCGGCCGCGCGCGCTGCGCAGCCAGGGTGATCAAGGTGGTTTCAGCCAGGCGCCTGGCACTGAGCACCTGGCGCGCCTGGTCTGGGTCGGGGGCGGCCAGGTGGGCAGTGTGGCTGGGGCGCTGGACCACCACCTGCTGGTCCGACAGGCGGCCGAGCACCCGACGGATCACCGTGCGGCTTACCCCAAAGGCATGCCCCAGGGCTTGCTCGGGCAGCAGGGCGCCGGGTGGCAGGCGCTGTTCGAGGATCGCGTCGAACAGCCTTGGGTAGATCTGGTCGGCCGACAGGCGAGTTTCGCCAGCGGCGAGCAGGGCAGGCAGGTGGGGGGCGGCGTGGGCGCTGGCGGTCATGGTCGCTCTCCTGGGGTCAAGGGCGTGGATGTTCGTCCGGGATGTTCAGCTGGATGCCCATGCGCTGGCCTTCGGCAAGGATGTGCTGACGCATCTGGGCACTGGCCTCGGCGCTGTTGCGTTCGCGGATGGCGCGCACCACGGCATTGCTTTCCTTCAGCCGCGCGGCCAGGTGCTCGGGCGAATTGCGCAGCATGTCGGCGCTTTGCTTGAGGGCATTGCTGGTCTGTTGCACCACGCTCTGGAAGATCGGGTTGGTGGTCAGGGCGAACAGCGCCTCATGCAGCGCGATGTAGGCTTTGACCCCGGCTTCGCTGTCATCGGCGTCCAGCGCTTCGCGCATGTCCATCAGCGTCAGGCGCAATTGGCCGATGTCGTGGCTGTTGGCCGACTGCGCCACCAGGCCGACGATGAAGGGTTCGAGGGTGTAGCGCAGCTCCAGCACATCGGCCAGGCTGGCCGACGCGCTGGTGTCGAGGCCCGGCTCCGGCAGGGCGGCGTCGGCATCCAGTACCAGCACGCCTTTACCCGGTAGGGCGCGCACCAGGCCCAGGGTTTCCAGTACGGTGACGGCCTCGCGCAGGCTGGGGCGGCTGATACCCAGCTGTTCGGCCAGTTCGCGCTGGCCCGGCAGCATGTCGCCAGAGCGCCATTGGCCGCGGGCCAGGGCCTGGCGCAGTTTTTCCACCACTGAGGTGACGACGGTTGATGAGCTGATCACGGTTCGCTCCTGGAAGGGCCGGCGTCCAACGCCGGCCTTGTTCGATCAGAATTCCTGTTGATGGGCGTTGGGCTGCTTGCGGGGTGTGTGGGCAAAACCAGGTTTGCCAGCGAGCACGTTCTGCGCGCGTTCCAGGTCGATGTCCTTTTCCCAGCGCGCGATGGCCACGGTGGCCACGCAGTTGCCGATCAGGTTGGTCAGTGCCCGTCCGATCCCCATGAACCAGTCCACGGCCAGCACCAGCACCAGGCCTACTACCGGGATGGCCGGCACAGCGGTCAGGGTGGCGGCGAGGATCACCAACGCCGAGCCTGGGATGCCATGAGCACCCTTGGAAGTCACCAGCGATACCAGCAGGATGGTCAGCAGGTCGGTCATCTCCAGTGGTGTGCCGGTGGCATTGGCGATGAACACGATGGCCAGGGTCAGGTAGATGGAGAAGCCGTCGAGGTTGAACGAGTATCCGGTCGGGATGACCAGGCCGACGGTGGAGCTGCCAATGCCCAGGTGCTCGAGCTTGCGCATGATCTGTGGCAGCACGGCGTCGGAAGAGGCGGTACCGAGGACGATGGTCAGTTCTTCGCGCAGGTATTTGATCAGGGGCAGCAGTTTCAGGCCCGACACGCGCATGACGGTGCCCAGCACGACCAGCACGAAGCCGGCGCAGGTCAGGTAGAACAACGCGACCAAGCCACCCAGGTGTTGCAGCGATTCCAGGCCATATTTGCTGGTGGTGAAGGCGATGGCGCCGAACACACCGATTGGCGCCAGGCGCACGATCATGCCCATGATTCGGAAGATCACGTGGCTGAGCTCGTTGATCAGCCGCGAAATACCCGCCGCCGAGTCGCCCACCAGGTTCAGCGCGCTGCCGAACAGCACCGAGAACAGCAGCACCTGCAGGATGTTGTTGTCAGCGAAGGCACCCACCACCGAGGTCGGGATCAGGTCCATGAAGAACGCAGTGGCACCGTGGATGTGCTGGCCGCGCTCGGCCAGGCCGTTGGCATCGGCGCTGGACAACTGGTCCAGGTGAATGTTGGCGCCGCTGCCGATGCCGCTGCTGAAGGCGAATACCAGGCCGATCACCAAGGCGATGGTGGTCAGCACTTCGAAGTAGATGACCGACTTCAGGCCGATTCGCCCGACCTTCTTGAGGTCGCCCGCACCGGAAATACCACTGACCACGACACAGAACACGATCAGGCCGATGAGCATCTTGATCAGCTTGATGAAGCCGTCGCCGAGGGGTTTGAGTTGCAGGGAGAGGTCGGGGAAGCTGAGGCCGCAGGCAATGCCGAGGGCAAGGCCCAGCACAACTTGCAGGAAGATCGAACGCGAGCACCATTTGAGCATGGGAGTGATCTCTGATCGGTGTCCTTGCTTCGATGCCGCGAGGGTCAAAGAGCGCAGGACTTAATTATTGTGGTCTTACCGGTTTGTTCAGCGCGAGGCCATAAAAGCGCGAAAAATCCTACATTGCAAGGGATTTTGGCCTTACCGGTCTGACCAGTTGTGGTGCAATCGGCCCTGCCAGGCTCTAATTCGGTGCGTTGCCATTTGGTCGGGGCTGCACAGTTCGCCCAAAGAAAGGGAAGAATCAGATCAGGGCTTGGCCAATACCTGGTCCACTGCTGCAATCAGCTTGCCAAGGTCTTTGGGAGGGGCGTTGTGGATGACACCGAACAGGTAGGCGCGCTGCTCCGCTTCGTCGTCCGGCTCGGCGAAGAAGTCCTTGGGTTTGACGCCCAGCACGCCGGCGAACGCCATGAGTGCATCAACGCTGGGGGTATAGGTGCCGGTCTCGAAACGGCTGATAGTCTTGGGGTCGAAGCCGGTTCGCTCGGCGAATTGTGCCTGGGTCAGACCCGCCAGCTTGCGGTAGCGACGCAGGGCAAACCCCAGAGCTGATCTCGTCATCACTTAATTCCCATTTAGAATCAAGAACTTAACGATATCTATCCACATGGCGCAACGCCATGATCGATCACCTTTGTTGGATTTATGTGATGGATTTCGTAGAATTCGCTACTTGACCGGACAGTCATCATCGAGTCTCCAGTGTCATTCGGCCTCATGCCGGTGTGGCTGGAAGCACATGTGCACATTTGAGCGGATCGATGCGGATCGGTTCCGATGGCCGTCGATGGGCAGAGTGCCGGTTCGTCAGTGAATGGAGTCTCATCGTGCGCCTCAATCTCCCGGTAACCCCGGTCGAGCAACGTTTCCCCTCGGGTCAGCGGCTTATTTCCGCCACCGACACCACCAGCCTGATTACCTACTGCAACCCAGAGTTTGCCGCCATCAGCGGCTACAGCGAGGCCGAATTGATCGGCAGCCCGCATAACCTGGTGCGCCACCCGGACATGCCCGCAGCGGTGTATGCCTTGATGTGGCGTCACCTGAAAGCCGGCAAAAGCTGGATGGGTATCGTCAAGAACCGCTGCCGCAACGGTGACTACTACTGGGTCAATGCCTATGTCACGCCGATCCTTGAAGGGGGTCGGGTCATTGGCTACGAGTCGGTGCGGGTCTGCCCGACCCGCGAGCAGGTGCGCCGTGCCGAGGCTTTGTATGCGCGCTTGCGCCAAGGCCAGGCACCGCTGTCGAACGCCCGCCGCCTGGCGCTGCTGGCCCAGGCCTTGGCGTTGCCACTGCTGGGCGGGGTATTGGCGGTGGGCGCCAACCAGCTCTTGCCGGGCTGGCCAGGGCAGGGCGTGACCCTGGCCTTGTTCGCCGCCTACGGCCTGTGGATGCGCAACGACCTGGGCCGCCAGCTGCGGCGGGTGATCCAGGGCGCCGAAGGGACCTTCGCCGACCCGACCGCCGCCTTGACCTACAGCGACTTGCCCGGTGCGGCCGGGCAGCTGCAACTGATCCTGATCGGTGAAGAAGCCCGCCTGAAGACCGCGTTGACCCGCCTCAGCGATCTCGCCACGCAGATGGCGGTGGCCGCCCACGATGCCGGGCGGTTGTCGCGCGGCACCGAAACGGCGCTGCTGGAACAGCGCGCCGAAACCGACCTGAGCGCAACCGCCATGACCCAGATGACTGCATCGATCGGTGAGGTGGTCAACCACGTGCAGCTCACCGCAGCCGAGGCGCAAACCGCGCACCTGCTGGCCGAGCAGGGCAGCCGCGTGGCCGACGCCAGCGGCACGGCGATCCGCGCCTTGGCCGGCACGGTGGACCAGATCAACCAGGCGGTCACCCACCTGGCCGGTCAGACCGGTGCTATTGCCGAGGCTGCCGGGATGATCCGTGGCATTGCTGAACAGACCAACCTGCTGGCCCTCAATGCCGCCATCGAGGCCGCCCGTGCCGGCGAGCAGGGCCGCGGCTTTGCCGTGGTCGCCGACGAAGTAAGGGCGTTGGCCGACAAGACCCGGCAGTCGACGTTGCATATCCAGGCCATCATCGACGGCCTGCGCAGCGGCGCCGAGGACGCCGTGGCCATTGCCAGCCAAGGTATCCAGGGTGCCGAACAGGGCGTAGCCCAGGTGCAGGAGGCCCAGCAGGCGCTGCACGGTATTCGTGCAGCGGTGCAGCGTATCAGTGACATGAGCCAGCAGATGGCCACGGCCTCGCAGCAGCAGTCTGCCGTGGCCGAAGAGGTGTCGCGGCAGATCAACGGTGTGGCGGGTATTGCCCAGCACAGCGCCCACAGTGCCAACGCCGCTGCCTCGCGCGGTGCCGAGCTGGAAGAGGTGTGCGCCGGATTGCGTGCCCTCGTGGAGCGCTTCAACCGCTAGGGCAGGATGCTTATGGACGATAACTACCGCGCGGCCGTGGACGCGGCCGCGATCTTTTCCGAAACCGACCTGCGTGGCTGCATCACCTATGTCAACCAGCAGTTTTGCAGCATCTCGGGTTACAGCCGGGACGAACTGCTGGGCGCCAACCATCGCATTTTGAACTCCGGCCTGCATGAGCCGGAGTTCTTCGAGGGCATGTGGCGGGCACTGGCCGCCGGCAAGGTGTGGAAGGGCGAGATCTGCAACCGTGCCAAGGACGGTTCGCTGTACTGGGTGGACAGCACCATGGTGCCGCTGGTCGACCCCACGACTGGGAAGGTACGCAAGTATGTGTCGATACGTTTTGATGTCACCGAGAAGCGCCAGCTGCTGCATACCCTGCAGTGGCGGGTGGGCCACGATGTGCTGACGGGCCTGCCCAACCGCGCCTTCTTGTCCGACTTGCTCAACCAGGCGTTGGCTTATTCGCGTCGCGAAGACATACCGCTGGCCGTGTGCATGCTCGACCTGGATGGCTTCAAAGCGGTCAACGATGGTTATGGGCATGCCACGGGCGACCTGTTACTGGTCGAAGTGGCGCAGCGGCTGAAAGGTATCTTGCGCGGGGGGGATGCAGTCGCCCGGTTATCGGGTGACGAGTTCGTGCTGATCCTGCGCAATGTCGGTGACGACCGTCAGCTGGATGCGGCCCTGCGCCGTGTCTTGCGCGCGCTGTCGACGCCGTATGTGGTACGTGAGCACAACCTTTCGCTAAGCGCCAGTATCGGCGTCACGCTCTACCCGCTCGACGATGAGGACGCCGATACGCTGGTGCGCCACGCTGACCAGGCCATGTACGTGGCCAAGCAGCGGGGGCGCAATCGCTATCACCTGTTCGATGTGTCACAGGAGCAGGAGCTCAAGGCGACCCACCAGACTGTGGCGCGGGTACGTCGGGCACTGCGCAACAGTGAGCTGTGCCTGTACTACCAGCCCAAGGTCAATTTGCGCAGCGGCCAGGTGCTGGGGTTCGAGGGTCTGTTGCGTTGGCAAAGGCCGGGTCGTGGCCTGGTGCCTCCCGGTGAGTTCCTGCCCTGGGTGGAGCAGACCGACTTGATCATCGAGATTGGCGAATGGGTGATCGACCAGGCGTTGAGCCAGCTGCAGGCCTGGCAACGGTTGGGGCAGCCTTGGTCGCTGAGTGTCAACATCGCGGCGCGGCATCTGCAGCGCAATGATTTCGTCGAGCGCCTGGAGCAGTTGCTGGCAGCGCATCCGGGGGTTGACCCGACGCGGCTGGACCTGGAAATCGTCGAGTCGGTGGCCATCGACAACCTGCAGCATGTCAGCCGCTGCCTGGATGCTTGCCGGGCCCTGGGCGTGCGCTTTTCGCTGGACGATTTCGGCACCGGTTATTCGTCGCTCAGCTACCTCAAACGCTTGCCCACCCAAACCATCAAGATCGACAAGTCATTCGTGCGCGACATCCTTCATGACCAGGACGACCTGGCCCTGACCGGCGCGGTGATCGGGCTGGCGCGGGCGTTTGGCCGCGAGGTGATTGCCGAAGGCCTGGAGAGTGTCGAGCACGGCCGGGTGTTGATGGCGCTGGGCTGCGAGCTGGCGCAGGGCTATTGCATTGCCCGGCCGATGCCGGCGAGCGAGGTGGTGGCGTGGGCGCAAGGCTATCGGCAGCCCGAGGCCTGGCGCGGCGGTTGATGGTTGAGAGGCCGATACAGGCTTACAGGTGGGAAGGTTCCAGCCCCTGTTCGCGCAGGCGTTTGTACAGGGTGGTGCGGCTGATGCCCAGCACGCGCGCCAGCGCAGAAATGTTGCCGTCGCAGGTGATCAACAGGTGGGCCAGGTCAGTGGCGGGCGTTTGCGTCGCTGCGACTTGCGGGCTTGGCGTGAATGCGCTGGCCTGGGCAAGGAAGCACGCTGAAAAGTGCTCGATGCCGATTGGCTGCGTGCCGGCCAGGGCCAGGGCTACCTGCAGTACGCTGTTGAGTTGGCGCAGGTTGCCCGGCCAGGGATGGTGCAACAACAGTTCAAGGGTGTTGGATGGTAATTGCCGTGGTTGCCCGGGGGCGAGATGCCGGGCGTGCACCTGCTCGATCAGCGCGCGCCGATCACTGCGTTCGCGCAAGGCCGGCAAGCTCAGGGTCAGCCCGGCTACCCGGTAATAAAGGTCTTCGCGAAATCGACCGGTACGCACGGCGTCGGCCAGGTCGCGATTGCTCGCCGACACCACTCGGATGTCTACAGTTACCGGCTCACCGCTGCCCAGGGGCTGAATGCTGCGTGATTGCAGCACGCGCAGCAGTCGGGCCTGGGTCGGCAGTGGCATGTCGCCGATTTCGTCGAGAAACAGAATGCCGTGATCGGCCTTGCGGATCAGCCCAGGGTTGCCTTTGTGATGAGCGCCGGTGAAGGCGCCTTTGTCATAGCCGAACAGCTCCGACTCGACCAGCTCGGCGGGGATTGCCGCGCAGTTGACGGCGATCAGCGGCTGCCCGGCGCGGCTGCTGGCGCGGTGCAGGGCCTCGACGAAGACCTCCTTGCCCACTCCGGTTTCACCCTGGATCAATACTGGGATGTCCTTTTCCAGTAGCAGGCTGGCTTGGTCCAAGGCTTTGCCCAGGCGCGGGTCACCGTGACCGGGTGACGTGGGTGTGGGGCCGTGGTGGGGCGGTTGCCATTGGCAGTGGAAACGGTGGCGGCCTGCCGCCTGCAGGGCAAACGGCTGTCGCTGGGGCTGGGCCAGCAACTGCTGCAAGGGGGTTTGGAACAATTGTTCGAGGTTCTGCCGCAGCGGGTTGCCGCCGAGCAGGCTGTCGGCCCGGTGATTGGCCGCGAGCACCTGGCCGCGCTCATCGAATACCAGCAAGCCCGCCCAGGGGCTGTCGAGGTTGTCGGAGGCGCTGTTGAACAGCAGCTGGGCGTGATGGTCGCCATGTTGTGCGAGGATCAAGCGGTTCTCCAGGCTCTGGCCCATCATGCGTACCAGGCCGAGGGTCTGGCTGGCGGGCAGGTAGCCGTCGCTGGCCACATCAAGTGCACCGACCAACTGCCGTTCGGCATCGAAGACGGGTGCTGCGGCGCTGCACAGGTAGCGGTTCTGCTGCAGGAAGTGTTCATCCTGGCCAACGTGGATCGCTTCGGCGCAGACCAGCGCAGTGCCCAGGGCATTGGTGCCCACGCCCCGTTCGAGCCAATGGGCGCCTGCGCTGAAACCATGGCGTTGACGCGGGTCGACGAAGCGTTGCGAACCCCAGGTGTCGAGCAGGCAACCACTGGCGTCAGCGAGCATCACCAGGTAGCTGGCGTTGCCCAGCAGGTGCGCATAGTGCGGCAGCACTTCGTCACGGGTCAGCCGCAACAGCGCGTGGTGCCGCTCCAGCAGGCTGTTCAGTTCGGTTGCGGTCAGGCAATCGAAGTCG
>NZ_JANIAG010000158.1:0-13196 GCF_028682155.1 Pseudomonas sp. 39004 | reverse complement strand
CGCCCCTTTCGCGACGCAAGGCCGCTCCTACGATCAGTGTCGTACCTGCACCAGCGGCTTTTCTGGCAAAGCTGCTCGGGCAGACACCACCAGTGCCAGGCCAACCAGCACACACCCCAGCACCAGCACCCCACCAAACACCAGCAAGGCCACCCGCGCGCCCAGCCGGTCGCTCAGCAACCCGGTAAAGATCACCGGTAAGCTGAACCCCAGGTACGCCAGCAAGAAGAACCCGGCACTGGCCCGGGTTTTCTCGCTGCCGGCCAGTTGGTTGACCGCCGCCAGGCCGCCCAGGTAGATAAATCCATAACACGCACTGCTGGCCGCCACGGCGCCCAGCAATACCGCAGCCAGTTGTCCGCTGTCGGCACCCCAGGCCAGCACCGCGTAGCTGCACGGCAAAATCACCAGCCCCAGCAGTGTGGCCTTCAGGCTCGAAAGGCGACGGGCCATCGGCTGGAACAACAAGCCGCAACTGATCACACAGAAGGTCGAGAACCCTGACCACGCGCTCAGGCCATGCTGGCGCAAGATCCCCGGCAGCAGGGCGATGACCAGACCCACGCAGGCCCAGGCCAGCAGAATGGCCAGGCCATAGGCAACGCTGCCACGCGGGTAGTACGGCAGGCGCAGCATGGCGCTGCGTTGTGCCGGGCGTGGGTCGGGCAGGCGCCACACCAGCACCAGGGCAACGACGGCCAGCAGCAGTTGCAGGTGGAAGCTTCCAGGGGTCAGGCTTGGGCCGCGCAACAGGAACAGGCTGGTAAGCGCCGCGCCCAGGCCAAAGCCCAGCGAGGTGCTGGCGGTAACCCAGTTGGCAGCGCGGCTGCTGCCGTCGCTGCCCATCAGCTCGCTCATGTAGGCGGTGGCCGTGGCCGAGGCCAGGCCGGTGCCCAGGCCCAGGAACAGCCGCGCCAGGCCGAGGGTTTGCAGGCTGGGGGCCAGCAGCATCAGCACGGTGGCGACCATCGATAGCAACAGCGCGGCGATTATCAGCGGCCGGCGCCCGACCCGGTCGGCCAGCCCGCCCAGGGCCAGCAGCACTGGCAGCACGCCCAGCACGTAGCCGGAGAAGGCCACTGCGGTGGCGGCGGCGCCTTGCCCGGAGAGGTCGGCGTAGGTGATGTAGAGCGGGGCCTGGAGGTTCACCGCCAGGGTGATCAGGCACAGGGCGAAGGCCAATCGGGTGGAAGCGCAGGGCATGGGTGGGATCCTGAAGTTTATGTATCTGCCCCGCGAAGAGGCTCTGCCCACACTGACCTTTATCCGCCGCCGCAACCAGACACACCCACCGCCCATTTATGCTTAACTGTTCGCTCAGAATCCGCGAACACTTACCATGCACTTCTCCCTGGACCGCTCCAGCAGCACCCCCCTGGTGCAGCAACTCACCGACCACCTGCAAACCTGGATCGACCAGCAACGCCTGCGCCCCGGTGCCCGCCTGCCGTCGATCCGTGCGCTGGCGCACAGCCAGGCGGTCAGCGCGTCTTGTGTGATCGAGGCCTATGATCGCCTGGTCGCCAGCGGCTGGCTGGAGGCGCGGCACGGCACCGGTTTCTTCGTCGCCGAGCGCAAACCAGGGGGCGGGGCCGACGATGGCCAGCCCTGGGGCGAGGCCGGCGATGGTCACTGGCGGCAATTTCGCGAGGGCCATGACGAACTGCTCAAGCTCGGTTGTGGCTGGTTGCCCAGCAGCTGGCGTGCCACCACCGAGCTGGCCCAGGCGGTACGCCAGGTCAGTCGCGGCAACCCGCAAGACCTGCTGGACTACTGCCCACCCCTGGGCCTGGCCAGCTTGCGTCAGCAACTGCACAAGCGCCTGGCGCGCCTGGATATCGCCGCCGGCCCCGAGCGCATCCTCACTACCCAGGGCGCCAGCCATGGCCTCGACCTGTTGGTACGCACGCTGTTGCGCCCAGGCGATACGGTGCTGGTGGAAAACCCCGGTTACTACAACCTGTTCAACCTGCTGCGCCAGCACCAGGTGCGCATGTTGCCCGTGCCGCGGCTGGCCGAGGGCCCAGACCTGGCTGCGCTGGAGCGCCTGCTTGCCGAACTTCGCCCACGATGCCTGTTCATCAACAGCCTGTACCACAACCCGACGGGCACCAGTCTCACCCCCAAAGTGGCCTACCGCCTGCTGGAACTGGCCCGCGAGCACGACCTGCGCATCATCGAAGACGATATCTACGCCGATTTCCAGGAGGGCCCGGCAACGCGCCTGGCCACGCTGGACAGCGAGCAGCGGGTGATCTACATGGCCAGTTTCTCCAAGACCCTGAGCAGCTCGTTGCGGGTCGGCTACCTGGTTGCCGAGCCCTTGTTGCTGGCGCGGCTGGCAGAACTGAAAATGGTCAGCGGCATCGGCACATCGCGGTTTGCCGAGCAGGTGGTCGGGCAGATGCTGGCCAACGGCAGTTACCGCAAAAGCGTGCAACGCCTGCGGTTGCGCCTGGGTCAGCACATGGCCAAGATGCTTGGGCAACTGGAGCAAGCAGGCTGGGAGGTGTTCTGTGAACCCTATGGCGGCATGTTCGTCTGGGCCCGGGTACCGGGGCGTGACTTCGCCAGCCTCGAGCAACTGGCCCTGGAACATTCGGTGCTGCTCACCCCTGGTAGCGCCTTCGATTACCAGGGCGCCGCCAGCGCCTGGCTGCGCATCAATGTCGCTTACGGGCAGGATTCTCGCGCCCAGGCCTTCTTGAAATACGCAGGGCGACCCCCAGCACACTGATAGCGACACGCCCATAGCTATTTGACACTATTCTGGCGTCAGGCCCTTGTGAGTGGACTGGCATCGTTGCCACGCTTGGCCTTCGGCAAACCTGACAAGGTGAAGGGGAATCGGCGATGGGTGCGACCAAGCACGGTGTTCTGGCCAACCTGGGCATGGCCCGCAAACTGGGCCTGGGCTTTACCCTGGTGCTGTTGCTGACCCTGGCGGTGGCGGCCATTGGCATCGCCGCGTTGCACAGTGTGGGCCAGCGCTTTGACGGCTTGCGCCAGCTGGCCCAGTTCAATACCGACCTGCTCAGGTTGCGCCAACACGAACAAACCTTTGCCCTGAGCTCTGATATCAAGCAGGCCGAGGCGTTGCGCAGCGGTTTGCAGGGGTTGGCCGAGCGCGCCCGTGGCTTGCCGGTGCTGGCGGCGGCCGAGGCTGAGCTGGGCGCTTACGGGCAGGCGTTCGAGGCCTTTGTCGAGGCGGTGCAGGCCAAGGAGCTGGCGCTGGACATGGCCAGTTGGTCGGTGTCCAGCGTGGCCAACAACCTTGATGTGCTGCAGGTCGGGCTGGCCGATGACGGCACCTACACCCTCAAGCAATCCCAGGGCCAGCAGGGCGGTGAGTTTCTTGAGCAGGCTGGGCAAGTGGCGCAGGTTTCACGGCTGATGCTGCAGGCGATGGACGAAGCCCGCGTGCGCCTGGAAAAGAGCCGCAAGGGTGAAGAGGGCGTCGGCCAGGCGCGCATCGCCCAGACCCTCGAAGCCGCGAACCTGGTCGAACAGCTCAAGGGCGCCGTCAGCGATGCCGGCTACCAGAGTGTGCTGGGTGAAGTGGCCGGGCACATTGGCAGCTTCTCCGACAAGCTCAACGAATACACCGACCTGCTGGCCAAGGAGCAGGGCCTCAAGGCCGAGTTGCAGGCGCGGGCCGAGCAGGTCACCGGCCGGGTCGACCAGGCCTACCTGGGGCAGGAGCAGGCCTTGCAGGGTGAATTGTCGCGCAATGCCCTGGCCATTGCCCTGGCCACGGGGCTGGCACTGTTGGCCGGCGTGCTGGCCGCCTGGCTGATCACGCGCGCGGTGGTTGGCCCGCTCAAGCGCGTCATCGCCCGCGCCCAGCGCATTGCTGGCGGGGAGTTAGGCCTGGAGGCAGAAGCACCGCGCAGCGATGAGGTTGGGCAGTTGCTGCAGGCCATGCAGCAGATGGCGGCCGGCCTCTCGGGCATTGTCAGCGGGTTGCAGCAGGGCATCGAGCAACTGGCCGGCAGCGCGCAGGCGTTGTCAGCGGTGACCGAACAGACCAATCGCGAGGTGGGCAGCCAGAAGGAGGAGACCGAGCAGGTGGCGACCGCCATGCAGCAGATGACCGCCACTGTGCACGATGTGGCGCGCAATGCCGAGGAGGCAGCGCAGGCGGCCCAGTCGGCCGACGACAAGGTCGAGTCCGGGCAGCTGGTGGTGCGTCAGAGCATGCAGCGTGTCGAACAGTTGGCGACAGCCGCAGAGGCGGCCAGTGCCGGCATCGACAGCCTCAGCGCAGAGATCCACACCATTGGTGATGTGCTCGAAGTGATCAAGAGCGTCGCTGAACAGACCAACTTGCTGGCGCTCAACGCCGCGATCGAGGCGGCCCGTGCCGGCGAGCAGGGGCGTGGGTTCGCGGTGGTGGCCGACGAGGTACGGGCGCTGGCCCGACGTACCCGGCAATCGACCGAGCAGATCGAAACCCTGGTCGCCAGCCTGCGCGGCAATGCCCAGCAGTCGGTGGCGCAGATCCGCGGCAGCACCGAGCTGGTGCGCCTGGCGGTGGCCGATGCGTTGCAGACCGAAAGCGCGCTGGGCAGCATCGCCGTGGCGGTTTCATTGATTCAGCAGATGAACCAGCAGATTGCGGCGGCGGCCGAGCAGCAGAGCTCGGTAGCCGAAGCGATCAGCCGCAGCGTCACGCAGATCCGCGGCAGTGCCGATCAGGCGGCGTTGGCGATGCAGGACAACGCCAGGTCGAGTGTCGAGCTGGCGCAGTTGGGCACTGATTTGAAAGGGATGGTGGGGCATTTCAGGTTGTGAGCCTGGCCCCGATCTCTGTTGCCTGTACCGGCCTCTTTGCGGGCTGCCCCGCGAAGAGGCCGGTATAGGCTACAAAAACCTTCAGGCTCTACGTGGGTTGAGGATCAACAAGGTCAACACCCCCGCCACGATCCCCCAGAACGCCGAGCCAATGGAGAACAGCGTCAACCCTGAAGCTGTGACCATGAAGGTGATCAACGCCGCCTCACGCTCACGCGCCTCACCCATGGCTACGGTCAACCCGTTCATGATCGAGCCGAACAGCGCCAAGGCCGCAATCGACAGCACCAGCTCTTTCGGCAGCGCGGCAAACAATGCCGCCAAGGTCGCCCCGAACACCCCGGCAATGCCATAGAAAATCCCGCACCACACTGCCGCGGTATAACGCTTGCTCGGGTCTTCATGGGCGTGCGGCCCGGTGCAGATCGCCGCGCTGATCGCCGCCAGGTTGACCCCGTGCGAGCCGAACGGTGCCAGCAGCAACGAGGCAAACCCGGTAGCCGAGATCAGCGGCGAGGCGGGCACCTGGTAGCCGTCGGCACGCAGCACGGCCACGCCGGGCATGTTCTGCGAGGTCATGGCCACCACGAACAGCGGAATACCGATGCTGATGGTCGCCGCCAGCGAGAAGCTCGGCGTTGTCCATACCGGCGTTGCCACTTCCAGGCTGAACCCGCTGAAGTCCAGCAGGCCAAGGGCGCCGGACAGCGCGGTGCCGACCAGCAGTGCAGCCAGCACGCAGTAGCGCGGCGACAGGCGTTTGACCAGCAGGTAGCTGAAGAACATGCCAAGCACCAGCAGCGTGCGGTGCTGGGCGGCGACGAAGATCTCGCTGCCGATCTTGAACAGGATGCCGGCCAGCAGCGCCGAGGCCAACGAGGCCGGAATACGCTTGACCAGTCGCTCGAAACTGCCGGTCAGGCCGCAGATCAGCACCAGCACGGCGCAGGTGATGTAGGCGCCGATGGCCTCACCATAACTGACGCCGCCCAGGCTTGTGATCAGCAGCGCGGCGCCGGGGGTCGACCAGGCCACGGTGATCGGCGTGCGATAGCGCAGCGACAGGCCAATGCTGCACACCGCCATGCCGATCGACAGCGCCCAGATCCAGGATGAGATCTGCGCGCTGGTCAGCCCGGCCGCCTGGCCGGCCTGGAACATCAGCACCAGTGAGCTGGTATAGCCGGTGAGCATGGCAATGAAGCCGGCGACAACCGCCGACGGGGAGCTGTCTGCCAGGGGCCGCAGGCGTGCGGAAGTGGCATCGGTCATGAAAAAATCCTTGTAAAGGTGTAAGCAGTTTTTTCAGACTAACGCGAGCAAGGTTGATCCTTGCCATACAGCGGCCATTGCTTTTAGCCGTACAGTCGCCAACTATTGGGCACGAATGCACAACTGCATGGGAGGGGAGGGCGATGTACAAGGTCTATGGGGACTACCAGTCGGGCAACTGCTACAAGGTCAAGCTGATGTTGAGCCTGCTGGGTCGGCCGTATGAGTGGCACCCGGTGGATATTCTAAAGGGGGAGACCGAGACCCCCGAGTTCCTGGCGATGAACCCCAATGGCAAGGTGCCGGTGCTGGAGCTGGAAGACGGCACGTACCTGTGGGAGTCTAACGCCATCCTCAACTTCCTGGCTGATGGCAGCGACTTCCTGCCTACCGAGCCGCGCTTGCGCACGCAGGTGTTGCAGTGGCAGTTCTTCGAGCAGTACAGCCATGAGCCGTACATCGCCGTGGCGCGGTTCATCCAGTTCTACCTGGGGCTGCCGGATGACCGGCTGGAGGAATACCGCAAGCTGCACAAAGGTGGCTACAAGGCGCTCAAGGTCATGGAGCGGCAGTTGCAGATGACGCCGTACCTGGTCGGCGAGCGCTATTCGATTGCCGATGTGGCCCTGTATGCCTATACCCATGTGGCCCAGCAGGGTGGGTTCGACCTGGCGGACTACCCGGCGGTCAGGGCCTGGCTCGAGCGGGTGGCCAGCCACCCTCGGCATGTGCCGATGGTGGGCTGAGCCGGCCCGTGCCTAGAGGTCAGGCGAAGCGCTTGTCCAGGTAGGCAATGATCGCCTTGGACTCGTACATCCAGCTCACCTTGCCGTCTTCCTCGATGCGCAGGCACGGCACCTTGACCCTGCCTCCGCCTTCGAGCAGCGCCTGGCGATGCACCGGGTCGTTCTTGGCGTCACGCAGCGCAACCGGCACATTCAGGCGGTGCAGGGTGCGGCGGGTCTTGACGCAGAATGGGCAGGCATGGAACTGGTACAGCGCAAGGCTACTGGCCGCTTGCTCGACGCGCGCCTGGGCGGCGGCATCGCGCTTGCGCTTGGCCGGGCGGCTGATCCAGTCGCCGAACACGATGAGCTGGCCGAGGCCAACCCGCAGGGCTTTGACGATCATGGGCAACTCCTGAAAAGAAAAAGCCGACCCCGCAGGGTCGGCTCGGGATCACCAGCCGATCACTTGATCAGGCTGAGGAACTCGCTGCGGGTGGCCGCGTTTTCGCGGAACTCGCCCAGCATCACCGAGGTGATCATGCTCGAGTTCTGCTTCTCGACACCGCGCATCATCATGCACATGTGCTTGGCTTCGATCACCACGGCCACGCCAGCGGCGCCGGTCACCTTCTCGACAGCTTCGGCGACCTGGCGGCTGAGGTTTTCCTGAATCTGCAGGCGACGGGCGTACATGTCGACGATGCGGGCAACTTTCGATAGGCCCAGAACCTTGCCCTTGGGCAGGTAGGCAACGTGAGCCTTGCCGATGAAAGGCAGCATGTGGTGCTCGCACATCGAGTACAGCTCGATGTCCCGGACCAGCACCATCTCGCTGTTATCGGAGGTGAACAGTGCGCCGTTGGTGACTTCTTCCAGCGTCTGCTCATAACCGCGGCAAAGGTACTTCATGGCCTTTGCAGCCCGCTTGGGCGTGTCGAGCAGGCCCTCACGGGAGACGTCCTCGCCGATCTGGCTGAGAATCTCGGTGTAGTTCTGTTCCAGGGACATGTATCTACCTGTGGGAAAAATCGCAAAAACGAAGGGTACGGCGGCAAGGGCGGCGCTGCAAGCGCGGCGTTACTCGTCGCGTCCTTCAAGCATGGTTCGTTTGAGCATCACGTAGACTGCGCCGGTGCCGCCATGGCGCGCATTGCACGAGGCAAAACCGAGCACTTGCGGGTGCTGGCGCAGCCAAGTGTTGACGTGACTCTTGATCATCGGGCGCTTGCCGTCGAGGCGTGCGGCCTTGCCGTGGGTGACGCGCACGCAGCGCACTTCCAGCTTGGTGGCCTCGGCGATGAAGTCCCAGAGGGTCTCACGGGCTTTCTCGACGGTCATGCCGTGCAGGTCGAGGCTGCCCTCGAAGGCGATCTGGCCGAGTTTGAGTTTGCGCAGCTGGGTTTCCTGCACGCCGTCACGGCGCCACATCAACTCGTCTTCGGCGCCGACGTCGATGACGAACTGGTCGGACATGCCATCGATCACCAGTGCCTTGTCGCTGCGCACGGTGGCCGCCTGCCGCAGGCCGGCCAGTTGCTTGCGGTCGGCCTTGGGTTTGCCGACCTCGGCACGGTCGTGCTTGATCGGCTTGACGCCGCGCACTTCGGCATGGAACAGGGAAAAGTCGTTGTCTTGCATGATGCCTCCACGTGGGCGGCGTAGTTTACGCGACTGTGGGCGGCAGTGCAGCCATGTGTAGTCTGCGCGGGCTTCTTCGCGGCATCAGTGGAAACGTCAGTCGTGCTTTTTCATCAAGTGCGGCGACAGGTTCAGCTCACGCCCACGGCGCAGGCGAATGCGGCTACGCCGCCAAAACCTCACGCCCAGCCACAGCAATAACAACCCCCCTGCCGTGAGGGTAGCCGACAGCGGCCGGTTGGCATTGAGTTCGGCCAGGGCCGGGTAATTGCCCAGCAGGCCGGCGATGCCGGCCATGGCCAGCAGCACACCCAGCGTTGCCAGCAGGGCCGACAGGCCGGCGGCCAGGCGAGCGCCCCAGTTGCGTGGTTCGCGCGGGCGCAGGCGCTTGGCGTCGAAACTGCCTTTGAGCTTCATTCCGATTTCCTCTGTGGATATCCGGAATTCGACCTGCGCTCGCCCGTTGGGTTCCGCCCGGCTGCCGGGCGGTAGTTACCGGCCTTGGATCAGATCAGGCTGGCGGTAGGGGCGACACAGGCGAAGTTGTCGGCCATCACGGCCATTTCACACTGGTGGATCTGCGCGGCCGGGATCACCCCGTCCTTGAACGCCAGGTCGCGGGTCGCCGAGGCGTCCTCCACCAGGGTGCACCGATAACCATAGTCCTTGGCGCGGCGCACGGTGGTGCTGACGCTGGAATGGCTCATGAAACCGCAGACGATCAGGTCCAGGTGGCCAAGCTCCTGCAAAGTGTCGTGCAGCTTGGTGTTCTTGAACGCGTTGGGCATGCGCTTTTCAATGACGATTTCGCCATCGTGCGGCTCCAGCCCGGGGATGAACTGGCCGCCGCTGCCTTGTGGGTCGAAGCGGCCACCGACAGTGCCCAGGTGGCGGACGTGGATGATCGGGCGGCCGCTCTTGCGCGCAGCGTCGAGCAACCGGGCGATGTTGGCCACGGCCTCGTCCATGCCCGACAGCGCCAGGGGACCACTCAGGTACTCCTTCTGCGCATCGATGATGATCAGGCTGGCGTGGCTCAACTTGGCCGGCGGGTAGTCGCGGCCAGTGAGGCGGAACATCGTGGTTGGAACGGACATCAAGGGCTCCTTGGAAGGGCTTTTGTATACCTATTGTCCCTTGCCTTGGCGTCAATGGGAATGGTTGACATCGCAAGCGGCGTAGTTACTGGCCTGTGGCTAGCCTTTGAGCAACCTGAAGGAACATTTGTGCGGGTTGGGCTGTTAGACTTTTGTACGGTCTGAATTAGGAGTACCCCGTGATCACATCCCGTCTGCGCACGCTGCGCGACTACATCCGCTGGGCGGTCAGCCGCTTCCACGAGCGCGAGCTGTTCTTCGGCCACGGTGCCGACAACGCCTGGGACGAAGCCCGCTTGCTGGTGCTGGGCGCCGTGCACCTGCCATGGGAGGTGGCCGACAGCTACCTGGACTGCATGCTCGAGGACGACGAGCGCGTGCGCCTGCAGCACCTGCTGAAGCGGCGCATCGAAGAGCGTGTGCCAACCGCCTACCTGCTGGGCGAGGCGTGGTTCTGCGGCATGTCGTTCATCGTCGACGAGCGGGTGCTGGTGCCCCGTTCGCCCATTGGCGAGCTGATCGAAAAACGTTTCGAACCGTGGCTGGCGTCAGAGCCTGCGCGCATTCTCGACCTGTGCACCGGCTCCGGTTGCATCGGCATCGTGGCGGCCGAAGTGTTCCCCGAAGCCGAAGTGGTGTTGGGTGACCTGTCGTTCGATGCCCTTGAGGTGGCGAACCAGAACATCGAACGGCATGGCCTGGACATGCGTGTCTACACCGTGCAGGGCGACGGCTTCGATGGCCTGCCAGGGCAGCGCTTCGACCTGATCCTGTCCAACCCGCCGTACGTCGACGCCGAAGACTTCGATGACATGCCGGCCGAGTATCACCACGAGCCCGAACTGGGCCTGGCCTGCGGTAACGATGGCCTGGACCTTGTGCGGCGCATGCTTGCCGAGGCGGCTGACCACCTCAACGACAAGGGTTTGCTGATCGTCGAAGTGGGCAACAGCCAGGTGCACGTCGAGTCGCTGTACCCCGAGGTGGATTTTGCCTGGCTGGAGTTCGAGCGTGGCGGGCATGGGGTGTTCATGCTGACGGCCGAGCAGTGCCGCCAGCATCAGGAACTGTTCAAAGCCCGCGTTTGACTTGGGGCTGCAGCCACCCTTTCAGCGGGTTGCAATCCAGATCAGCAACCCGGCCTGAAACACCGCAAAGGCCACCAGGCAGGTGATGGTAAAGCGCAACCCGCCGTCTTCGCGCCGGTACTTGGCGACCCGCTCATCCCGCTCGCGCAGTTGGCCTTCCTTCTCTTGCAACTGCTGGTCGGCCTGCTGCAGCAGGTTGGCCGCGTCGAGAATCTCGACCCGCTGCAACCGCTCGTTGCTCCAGGCGCCCTTGAGCTGGCCCACCGTGCTTTCCACGGTGCGGCCTTTCAGGTGCTGAGGGTCTTCATATTCGACCTTGATGCCAACCCCATGCAGGAACTGGTCGCGGCGCAGGCGTGAGTCTTCGCTCAGGGCATCCTTGTTCGGCAGTGCCATGCCTTCGACCTGGTAGTGCGACCACTTGCGCTGCAACCATTGCACGGCATGGGCCAGCATGTAGCGGCCGATACCGCGGTTCAGCGGCTCCAGTTGCAGACCCTGTTCGCTGCCGATGCGCACCCGGCGCTCGGCGTGGTCGACACGGATGTCCAGGTGGTTCTGCTCCTTGCGCACTTTTTGCCCAGGCACCTGGATTTCCATACGCAGCAGGCTGTGCGCCTTGTCGTGGCGCTCGGCATAGCCGAACTGCACGAACCGCAGCGGGCGGGCGCCCGTGGCGCGGTCGGTGGGCAGGGGCGCCAGGCGCAACAGCTGGAAGTGTTCGACGGCAAGGTCTGCCCAAGGCAGCGTGGCGCCGTCCTCGGGTTGTGGCTGTTCGGCCGTGTCTGCGGCGGTAGGGGCAATGGTCATCAGGGCTGTCCTTATGTACGTGCTGGCAGCCTGAGGGGGCACTGCGTGCCCCTTCCGCGACGCAAGGCCGCTCCTACAGGGCATCGCGTGCTTTTTTGTAGGAGCGGCCTTGCGTCGCGAAAGGGCTGCGCAGCGGCCCCGGATTCTCGCCACCACCCACGTTATCGGCAGCGGCGATCAAGACCTGAGGGTCAGGCCGATGGCAAATGCTGGATGAACGTCACGATCCGCTCCCCCAGCTCACGGGCCAGCGGCAGCTCTGGGTTGAGGTAGCTGTCACGTTGCTGGCTCATGCCCTTGGGGCTGATGCGCAGCATGTGGTTCATGCCATCGATCAAGACCAGTTGCGCATCAGGTTTAGCGGCCTTCAGGCGTTCGGCATCGGTCACGTCTACCTGCACGTCGTTGCGGCCCTGGACGATCAGCGCCGGCATCGGCAGTTGCGCGAACGCCGCCGCCGGGTTCTGCCGGAACAGCGAAATCAGGTAGGGCTGCACGCTGGGGCGGAACACCTGGCGCAGCGGAGCGGGTACGTCCAGGCTGGTCTGCCCAGCCTGCAGGCGGTCGAGCAAGGCACTGCCACGGGCCAGTTGGGCGGGCGGCAGGCGCTGGGCCAGCTGTTCGCGCAGCACCTCAGCCAGTGGGCGGCCGCTGCCGGCCAGGGTGATCACCGCGCTGGCGCCGGCCTGCTCGGCGGCCAGGCTGGCGATCAGCGCGCCTTCGCTGTGGCCGACCAGAATCAGTGGGCCGAAACGCGGGTCGGCCTTGAGCTTGCGGCTCCAGGCCACCACATCGGCGACATAGCGCTCGACGCTGAGGTCACGCTCATCGGGCGTGGCCGGTTGGCTGGCGGCTACGCCACGTTTGTCGAAGCGCACGCTGGCAATGTGGTCGCCGGCCAGCAACAGGGCCAGCCGCTTGAGGTTGTCGATACGCCCCGAGGCCGGGTTGTTGCCGTCGCGGTCCGTCGGGCCGGAACCGGCGATGATCAGCACCACGGGGGGCGGGGTGGCCTGCTGCGGCAAAAGCAGGCTGCCGTGCAGCACGCCCTGGCCGGTGTCCAGGTCGATGGGGCGTTGCAGGACGGTGGGGGAGGCGGCCTGGGCGAGGCTGGCGCAGAGCATGAAAAGCAAGGCGACGAGGCGCGGCATCATGGGGTACTACGGTGGGGAGGTGATGAATATGACCTAATGTTTGCGTGAAGGTTCGCAAGGCCAGTACAGACAACCATTCCTGTTGAAATTTTCCGTATACTGCCGCTTTCGTTCACCTCAGGCAGACTCGCGGAGCGTCCATGTCCGGCAATACCTACGGCAAGCTGTTCACTGTCACCACCGCTGGCGAAAGCCATGGCCCGGCGTTGGTCGCCATTGTCGATGGATGCCCACCGGGCCTGGAGATCTCCCTGGCCGACCTGCAGCATGACCTCGACCGGCGCAAGCCCGGCACCAGCCGGCACACCACCCAGCGCCAAGAGCCGGACGAGGTGGAAATCCTCTCCGGCGTGTTCGAAGGCCGTACCACGGGCTGCTCGATCGGCCTGCTGATCCGCAACACCGACCAGAAGTCCAAGGACTATTCGGCGATCAAGGACCTGTTCCGCCCGGCGCACGCCGACTACACCTACCACCACAAGTACGGTGAACGTGATTACCGCGGCGGCGGGCGCAGCTCGGCCCGCGAAACCGCCATGCGCGTGGCGGCGGGGGCCATCGCCAAGAAGTACCTGGCCACCCAGGGCATCACCGTGCGCGGCTACATGAGCCAGC
>NZ_JANIAG010000157.1:0-13480 GCF_028682155.1 Pseudomonas sp. 39004 | reverse complement strand
ACAGCGACGGGCGGGCGTGCAACTCGTTGTGCAAGGCGGTGCGTTGAGGGTGCATGGTGGTCCGGCCTGGTGTTGTGATTGTGGGGGTACCAGGGAGTGGGACTTGGCGGGGGGAGGGGAAAGTCACGCGCGGGAGATTTCTATTGGTTGTGCTGGCCTCTTCGCCGGCAAGCCAGCTCGCACAGGTTGGCGCACCATTCGAGTGCTGGCGCTATCCCTGTAGGCGTTGGCTTGCCGACGAAAGGGCCGCAATGCGGCCCCAGCGATATCAGCCCAGGCACCGCGTCACATGCTTCACCGACAGATACCCCGACAACCCCCAAGGCCCGAGCTCTCGCCCAATGCCGCTGCCCTTGGTGCCGCCCCACGACGTTTCGACGAACACCGCCTGCACCGAGTTGATCCACACATGGCCAACTTCCAGGGCATCGGCCACCCGCTCTGCGCGTTCCAGGTCCGCTGAACAAACGGTGGCGACCAGGCCGAAGCGGCTGTCGTTGGCTTCGGCAATTGCCTGCGCTTCGGTGGCGAAGCGGCGTGCGCACAGCACCGGGCCAAAAATTTCTTCGGTCCACAGGCGGCTGTCTGCCGGCACGTCCACATACAACGTCGGGCTGACAAACCAGCCGTCACGGTCCAGCGCCTTGCCACCGGCCAGGCACTGCAGGCCCTCTTCGCGTGCAGTGGCAAAGTAGCTGGCAACCTTCAGCCACTGCGCCTGGCTGGTCAGTGGCCCCATGTCCACTTCTTCGCTCAACGGGTTGCCCACCCGCAGGTTCTCCAGTGCAGCCTGCAAACGCGGCAGCAGTGCATCGGCAATGCCGTCCTGCACCAGCAAGCGCGAGGTGGCCGAGCACATTTGCCCGGCGTTCCAGCTGATGCCGGCGACAATCCATTCCACCGCCTGCTCGACATCGCAATCATCGAACACCACGATCGCCGACTTGCCGCCCAGCTCCAGGGTCACCGGCCGGCACTGCGCCGAAGCGCTGCGCATCACCTGGCTACCGACGCTGTTGCTGCCGGTGAACGACAACTTGTCCAGGCCATTGTGGCCACTCAGCGCGGCGCCGGTTTCGGCCTTGCCGTTGACGATGTTCAGCACACCTGCGGGCAGGCCCAGGGTATCGGCGATCTGGCCGTACGTCTGCTCGATCAGCGGGGTAACCTCCGAGGGCTTGAGCACCACGGTGCAGCCTGCGGCCAAGGCCGGGGCAAGCTTCCAGGCGCTGGTCACCAGCGGGAAGTTCCACGGCACGATCAGGCCGACCACGCCAACCGGCTCCAGACGGGTGCGGGCAGTAAAGCCAGGCGCGGCCAGGGGTACGTCGCAGTTTTTCTGCGGCAACTGCTCAGCCAGGTCGGCGTAGTAATTGAACGTGGCAATCGCGTCGTCCAGGTCGATTTCGGCCTCGTGGCGCGGCTTGCCGTTGTTGCGCATCTGCAGGGTGATCAACGCTTCACGGCGCTGCCCGAGCTGCTCGGCAAAGCCGCGCAGGTACGCAGCACGCTGGCCGGTGCTGGTCTGCTTCCAGGCGTGCAGGGCTTCGCGGGCGGCAGCCACGGCTTGGTCGACCTGGGCGACGCTGGCGGCCATCAATTCGGCGAAGGGCAGGCCCAGGGCAGGGTCATTGACGCTGATGCAGTCGCTGCCTTGGCCTTCGACCCAGCGGCCGGCGATGTAGTGAGAAGTGGTCATGGGCAGACTCCAGTCAGGCTATTTCGGCAGTGATTAGCGGCGCATGCGGGGTGCTTTTGCAGCGCACCCAGCGCGGGCCATCAGGCCCATACACGCCAGCAGGTTCAGGGAACAGGTTGAGCAGCACGAGGTAAAGCACCCCGGCCAGCCCCAAGGTTACCGGCAGGCTCAGGTCGATGCCGCCGGCCAGGTCGCCCAGCGGGCCGACGAACTGCCCCGGCAAGTTGACGAAGCACAGGCCGACCGCCGCGCTGGGGATCCACGCCCCCATGCCGCGCCAGTTCCAGCCGTGCGTGAACCAGTAATGGCCGCCGCGCTGGCCACGGGTGAACACCTGCAAGTCATCGGCATGGTAGAAGCCGCGGCGGGTGATCAGGCCGAGGATCATGATCACCATCCAGGGGCTGGTGCAGGTGATGATCAGCACCGCGAAGGTCGACACGCTCTGCACCAGGTTGAAGGTGAAGCGGCCAATGAAGATGAAACCGATCGCCAGCACGCCGATCAGCAAGGTGGCGCCGGCACGGCTGAGCAGGCGCGGGAACACGCTGGACATGTCCAGGCCGGTGCCATACAGCGCGGTGGTGCCGGTGGACATGCCGCCAATTACCGCGATCAGGCACACCGGCAGGAAGAACCAGCTAGGCGAGACCGCCAGCAGGCCGCCGACGTAGTTGTTGGCGGCGATGTAATCCGGCGCCTGGCTGGCGACCAGGGTGGCGGTGCACAGGCCGAACAGGAAGGGGATCAGCGTCGCGGCCTGGGCGGCGATCACGGCCAGCATGATGCGCGGCTTGGGGGTTGCCCGCGGGATGTAACGCGACCAGTCGCCGAGGAAGGCACCGAACGAGACCGGGTTGCTCATGGCCAGGATCGCCGCGCCGACGAAGGCGGCCCAGAAACCCGCCTGGCCGAGGTTGACGCTGCCGGCGTAGCCCGCATCGAACGGCCCGGCGAAGGCGACGATGCCTAGCAGAAACAGCAGGCTCGACGCCCACACGGCAATCTTGTTGACCCACAGCATGAAGCGGAAGCCGAAGATACACACCACCAGCACCAGCACCGCGAACAGGCCATAGGCCAGGCCCAAGGTCAGGTCGGTTTCCGGCAAGCCGGCCAAGCGCTTGGCACCGCCGACCAGGGCATCGCCCGAGCTCCACACCGACAGCGAGAAGAACGCCACGGCGGTGAGCAACGACAGGAACGAGCCGACGATACGCCCGTGCACGCCGAAGTGCGCGCCCGAAGACACCGCGTTGTTGGTGCCGTTGAGCGCACCGAACAGGCCCATGGGGGCGAGGATGATGGCGCCGATGCCGACCCCGAGCAAAATTGCCCAGACCCCGGCCTGGAACGACAGCCCGAACAGCACCGGGAAACTGCCCAGCACGGCAGTGGCAAAGGTATTGGCACCGCCGAAGATCAGGCGGAACAGGTCTAGCGGGGCGGCGTGGCGTTGATCGTCGGGGATCTGTTCGACACCGTTGGTCTCGATACCGGTCGATTGGCTCATGGTGATGCTCCAGCGCGGTTGTTGTCGGCCGGCGCGGTGCGCGGGCCTTATTGTGGGTGCGATGGCAGAGCGGCAAGGCCGCAACAGAAGGTTCAGGCGGTGGTGACGACCGACAGGTGCTCATGGCAGGCCAGCCAGCGTTCGCCGTGGCGGCGGAACACGATGGTCTCGCGTTCGGCCAACTGGTGTTCGTCACCGGCGATACGGATATGCGTGGCCACATCGTGCATGAAGATCGCCACGTCGCCTTGCAGGCTGACCTGGGCATTGCCCGATTCACACGCCAGCACGGCGAAGCCTTCGGCCTGCCACTGGGCCCAGAGGTCTTCATAGGCGCGGCGCGATAACAGCGGTTGGGCCACGGTGTGGAAGAGGAAGGTGGCGTCTTCGCTGAAGCAGGCGAAGTAGCGGGCGGTGTCGTTGCTGGCAAAGGCATTGACGAGGTCGGCGGCGGCCTGCCGTACCTGGAGTGTCTGGTCCACGGGAGTGGCCTCACGGTTTTTGTGATTGTGGTGAGCGATTCTGGTGGCGGTGGGCGAGGGGAAAAATCGCTGGGGGCAAATAATCAGTTCAGGAAATTGTGAAGTGAGCGGTGGGGGCTCGCCTTGGCTGTTTTGGCGCCTATGAGATCGAGCGCCGCCCACGCGTCGCATCGCGAGCGAAGCTCGCTCCTACATTTGTTTCGGGCCAGTTATTCCTGATGCCACCGCGCGCGGCCCCTTGGCGCTCACCTGAATATCGAGGCGTACAAACAAGGGCTAGCGCGCGATGGCGCAGGCGTGACTGGCCCGGAACAAATGTAGGAGCGAGCTTCGCTCGCGATGCGCCGCGTGGGCGGCGCTCGATCTCAAGAACGGACCCGACTGACGGTTACCGCAGTCGCTCATCCTTGCCTACGCTGATACTCCCAATCCGCTGATGCAAGGAGCTCCACCATGGCCTTCCAATACACGCGTCTGGACAAGAACAACGTCGCAGTCCTGCTGGTCGATCACCAGACCGGCCTGCTTTCGCTGGTACGGGACATCGACCCGGACCGTTTCAAGAACAATGTTCTGGCCCTGTCGGACCTGGCCAAGTACTTCAAGCTGCCGACCATCCTCACCACCAGCTTCGAAACCGGCCCCAATGGCCCGCTGGTCCCCGAGCTCAAAGAGCAGTTCCCCGACGCCCCCTACATTGCCCGCCCCGGCAACATCAACGCCTGGGACAACGAAGACTTCGTCAAGGCCGTCAAGGCCACGGGCAAGAAGCAACTGCTGATCGCTGGTGTGGTGACCGAAGTGTGCGTGGCGTTCCCGGCACTGTCGGCCCTTGAGGAGGGCTTCGAGGTCTTCGTCGTCACCGACGCCTCTGGCACCTTCAACGAGTTGACCCGCGATTCGGCATGGCGCCGCATGGAGGCCGCCGGGGCGCAACTGATGACCTGGTTCGGTGTCGCCTGCGAGCTGCACCGCGACTGGCGCAACGACGTTGAAGGGCTGGGGACGTTGTTCGCCAACCACATTCCCGACTACCGCAACCTGATGACCAGTTACAACAAGCTGGCCAAATAACCCGGCCATTGTCCGCCCTCTCCAAAGGGGGGCGGTGCTGTGGTAGCAAGCGAAGCGGCAAACCCCCGTGGATCGACCATACTGAACCTTCATTCGCCGCCGGGAGCGACCCATGTCGAAGTCAGCCAGGAAGAAGACCCCACAGGCACAGCCGGAAAAGTTGGGCGGCAAGGCCTACGAGAAGGCGCTCAAGCAGCTTCACGTCGAGTTGGTGAAGCTGCAGGAATGGGTCGTGGCCAAGGGCCTGAAGGTGTGCATCGTCTTTGAAGGCCGGGACGGCGCGGGCAAGGGTGGGACCATCAAGGCCCTCACCGAGCGTGTCAGCCCGCGAGTGTTCCGTGTGGTGGCGCTGCCGGCACCGACCGAGCGGGAAAAGTCGCAGATGTACGTGCAACGCTACCTGGGCCATCTGCCCGCTGCGGGCGAAGTGGTGATCTTCGACCGCAGTTGGTACAACCGCGCCGGCGTCGAGCGGGTGATGGGCTTTTGCAGCGATGAACAAGCCGACAAGTTCCTCATGGTGGTGCCGCTGTTCGAGAAGATGATGGTCGAGTCGGGGATCATCCTGATCAAGTACTGGCTGGAAGTGAGCGCCGAAGAGCAGACCCGCCGCCTGCAGGACCGCATCAGCGATGGGCGCAAGCTGTGGAAGCTGTCACCCATGGACCTGAAGTCGTATAGCCGCTGGGATGATTACACCAAAGCGCGCGACGCGATGTTCGCCGCCTCGGATTCCTCCTGGGCACCCTGGTTCATGGCCCATTCCAACGACAAGCGGCGGGCGCGGCTGAACATCATCAGCCACCTGCTCACTCGCATTCCGTACAAGGACATCACCCGCGACCAGGTCGTGAAGTTGCCCAAGCGCGGCAAGGTCGGCAAGTACAAGGCGGTGGCCTACCCGTTCAAGGTGGTCGAAGAGCGCTTCTGACCCCCTCTTGCGGGGAGCCTAAAGGATGAAATCCTATGCCACATGACGGCAGCCTGCTGCAGGCGACGGTGGTGTTCCTGCTGGCCGTGGTGCTTCTGGTGCCACTGGCGCAACGTTTGAAACTGGGGGCAGTGCCTGGCTATCTGCTGGCCGGCATCCTGATCGGCCCCTCGGTGCTCGGCTTGCTGGGCAACCCGGACAACGTCGCCCGCCTGTCGGAGATGGGCGTGGTGATGCTGCTGTTCGTGATTGGCCTCGAACTCTCGCCCCGCCGCCTGTGGACCATGCGCCGCGCCCTGTTCGGCATCGGCTCGTTGCAGGTCGGGCTGACCGCCGCCGCACTTGGCCTGCTCGCCTATGGGGTATTTGGCCAGTCGAAGCCGGCGGCCATCGTGCTGGGGCTGGGGCTTGCGCTGTCATCAACGGCGTTCGGCTTGCAGGTGCTCGCCGAGCGCAAGGACCTGGGCAAGCCCCACGGCCGACTGGCCGTGGCGATTCTGCTGTTCCAGGACATCGCCGCCATCCCCCTGATTGCCGTAGTGCCCTTGCTTGGCGGTGATGTCAGCCATGCAGATGAAGGCAACTGGCCGCTGCTGGCCGTGGCGCTCGGCATCGGCGTGATCATTATCGGCGGCCGCTACTTGATGACCCCGATTTTCAAATGGACAGTCGGCTCCGGGTTGCCGGAGCTGTCCACGGCTACTGCGTTGCTGGTGGTGTTGGGCACCGCCTGGGTGATGGAGCATGTAGGCATATCGATGGCCCTTGGCGCATTCCTGGCCGGCGTATTGATGGCCGAGTCGCCGTTTCGCCACGAACTGGAAACCCAGATCGAGCCGCTCAAAGGGTTGCTGCTCGGGCTGTTCTTTGTCGGCGTGGGCATGAGTGCAGACTTGCGCCTGTTGTTCGGCATGCCCTTGGCCGTGCTTGGGCTCACGCTGCTGCTGGTGGGCATCAAGCTGCCACTGTTGGTTGCCCTGGGCCGCAGGGCCGGCGGGTTGAACCGCGCCCAGGCGCTGTGCCTGGGCGTGGTGCTGGCGTCGGGCGGCGAGTTTGCTTTCGTGGTGTTCAAACTGGCGCGTGAGCACCAGGTATTGGAGCAGCAGGTTCACGACCTGCTGGTGCTGGCCATCACCCTGTCGATGGCTGTGGTACCGCTGGTGATGATGGGCCTGACACGGCAGTTGAGCGACGCTGAGGCGTCCCCGCCTGAGCGTCAAACCGACCACTGAACTGCACCCGTTGGCGAAATGAATGTGCGGAGGTGAAGCATGCAGCCGAGTTTCAAGCTGGACAGTGCCCTGTCGCGGGGCCTGCTCGATGTATTGATCAAGGCAGGCCTGGTGGCTGCCCTGGTGATCTTCGCCTTCCAGGTGTTTCAGCCCTTTCTGGAATTGATGCTGTGGGCGGTGATCCTGGCGGTGACCCTGTACCCGCTGCACCAGCGCATCAAACGCGGCACGGGGCTCAAGGATGGCTATGCGGCAACGCTGGTGGTGCTTTTGGTGCTGGTGGTGTTGCTGGTGCCGATCTACCTGGTGGTGGTGTCGATCAGCGAGTCTGTGGACGGCTTGGTGACACTGCTCAAAAGCGGTGCCTGGAGCGTGCCGACGCCTTCGGAGTCGGTGGCCACCTGGCCGCTGATCGGGCCGCGCGTGTATGCCTTGTGGCTGGCGGCTTCCGAGAGCCTGAGCGGCGTGCTCAACAGCGTGATGCCGCAGCTCAAGGATGCCGGGCGTGTGTTGTTGGGCGCCGCTGCCAGTGCCGGGGGGGCATTCTTGATGTTCATCGCGGCGATCATCATCTCGGGGGTGATCATGGCCTTCGGCGAGCGCGGCGAAGTGGCGGCGCAGCGCATTGCCATTCGGGTTTCCGGTGAGTCGCGCGGCAAGCCCATTGCAAGGCTGTGCACCGCCACCATTCGCGCCGTCGCCCAGGGTGTGATCGGCATTGCCTTCATCCAGATGCTGCTGATAGGCGTGGGTTTTGTGGTCAAGGGTGTGCCGGGCGCGGGGATCCTGGCAATCGCCATCCTTATGCTGGGCATCGCCCAGGCGCCGGCCACGCTGATCACGCTACCGGTCATCGCCTATGTATTCCATGCCGAAGGCTTCACCGTCGCGACCATCGTGTTTGCCATCTACACCTTCGTCGCCGGCCTCGCCGACAACGTGCTCAAGCCGCTGTTGCTGGGGCGCGGCGTGGATGTGCCGATGCCGGTGGTGCTGATGGGTGCGCTGGGCGGCATGGTGGTCAAAGGCATCATTGGCCTGTTCATCGGCCCGGTGATTCTGGGCGTGACCTATGTGCTGTTCTGGCAGTGGGTGGCGTTGCAGGTGCCGGAAGACCCTGCCGAACCGTCGGCTTGAGCCGGGGCCTGGCATGCCCGCACCTCGCTGGCACCGCGCACTGGGCCTGGTGGCTTTGCTGGCAGGCTGTACGCAGGTCGGTCCGGACTACCCGCCGGCGCAATCGCCCTGGCTGGACACCTGGAGCACCCCGCTGCTGGAGCAGGCCAGCAGTAGCGCCGCGGCGCCGGATTTTCGCCAGTGGTGGGCAGTGTTCGCCGACCCGACACTGGATGCGCTGATCGCCCAAGCCGATGCGCACAACACCAACCTGCGCGTGGCCGGGCTGCGCGTCGCCGAGGCACGTGCGCAACTGGCCATCGTGCAGACCGGGCGTTATCCGCAACTGCAGCAGTTGCGCGCGCAAAGCCTCTACCTCAAGCAGGACCAGTCCGGCACCGCCAGCGCCCGTGATTCGGTGTTCTGGCAGTCCAGCGTGGGCTTCGACATTGGTTGGGAGATCGACTTCTGGGGGCGCTTCAGCCGTGCCATCGAGGCGGCCGACGCCCTTTATTTTGCCTCCGAGGCCAACTACGCCGATGCCATGCTGTTGTTGCGTGCACAGGTGGCCGACACCTATTTTGCCTTGCGTACCGCCGAGGCGCGCCTGGCCATTGCCGAGGAAAACGCCAAGCGCCAGGCGCGCAGCCTGGAGATTACCGAGCGGTTGTTCCGCCATGGCGAGCATGATGAGCTCGACTGGCAGCAGGCACGCACCCAGTACCTGGCGACGCAGGCGACCATCCCCGAGTTCGAAAACCAGCTCAATGCCCTGCGCAATGTGCTGTGCTCGCTGCTTGGGCGGCCACCGGGGCCACTGCCGGAGTTGCAACCGCGCTACGGGCAGTTGCCGCTGCCAGACCGGGCACTGTTGCAAGACGTTCCCGCCCGCTTGTTGCTGCGACGCCCGGACATCCGTGCCGCCGAGCAGGCCGTCGCGGCGCAGTCGGCGCTGGTGGGCGTGGCCGAAGCGGACCTTTATCCACAGCTGAGCCTGCTGGGCAGCATCGGCTGGAGCTTCGTGACGGCCAGCCACCTGCCCGACAGTTTCGATCTCGCCGCCGGCCCTGGCCTGATCTGGAACCCGTTCGACTATGGCCGGCGCAAGAACGCCGTGCGCGTGGAGGATGCTCGCTTGCAGCAACTGATCGAGCTGTATCAGCAGGGCGTGCGCGAAGCCGCCCGCGAGGCCGACGATGCAGCCAGCGGCCTGGTGCGCTCGTTGCAGAGCGCGGGTATTCGCGACCAGGCCTCGCAAGCCGCGCAGCGCTCGCTGAGCCTGGCCACCTCGCAATACCGCGAAGGCTTTGCCGACTTCCAGCGGGTGCTCGATGCCCAGCAACTGCTGCTGCAGCAACAAGACGGTTACTTGGTCAGCCGCGGCAATGCCGTCAGCAGCGTGGTGACCTTGTACAAGGCCCTGGGCGGCGGTTGGCAGCCAGGCCGTGCAGCGGTCGACCCGGCCACGCGTCGACAGATGCAGCAACGCACCGATTGGGGAGACCTGCTGGACGCGCCACCCCCTACCGCACAGCAACCCGGTGAACCGAAATGAGCGACGCCCCGCAAACACCGCCCCCGCAAGCGCCTGATCGTGGCATGCGCTGGGTATTGCTGCTGATTGCCATAAGCCTGCTCTGGTACCTGTTGGCAGACCGTTTCACGCCTTACACCCAGCAGGCTCGCCTGCAAGCCTACGTGGTGCCCGTGAGCGCCGAGGTGGCCGGCCCAGTGAAGCGCGTGGCCGTGGGCAACAACCAGGAGGTACGCCAAGGCGCGGTGCTGTTCGAGCTGGACCCGGCGCAATACCGCATTGCGCTGGCTCGCGCCGAGGCCGACCTGGATACCGTGCGCAGGCAGATCGGCGCCAACACCGCCGGCATCGATTCGGCCAAGGCGGCGTTGCTGGCGGCCCAGGCCAACGAGCGCAAGGCGCGCCAGGATGCCGAGCGGCTCAAGCGGCTGATCGAGGAAGACCCAGGCACGGTGTCGGTGCGCCGCCTGGAAGGGGCCCAGGCCACGCGCGACCAAGCCATCAGCCAGGTGGCGGCGGCCCGTGCCGAAGTCGAGCGGGCACGTGAACAGCAGGGCGGTTCACAGGCAGACAACGCCCAGTTGCGCAGCGCTGCGGCGAATGTGGAAAAGGCCCGTCTGGATCTGGCCCGGACCGTGGTGCGCGCCGATGCCAACGGTTTGATCACTGACCTGCGCACAGACGTTGGCCATTATGTGGCGGCCGGCAGCCCGATGATGACCCTGATCGCGATCCATGACGTGTGGATCAGCGCCGACATGACCGAAAACAACCTCGGCCGCCTGCGGCCCGGCACAGCGGTGCTGGTTGTGCTCGATGCGCTGCCCGGGGTCGTGCTGAAGGGGCGCATACGCAGCATTGGGTATGGCGTCAGCGTGGGGCAGGGCAGCCCGCCGGGTACCCTGCCGAGCGTGCAGAACAGCCGCGAGTGGCTGCGCTCGGCGCAGCGTTTTCCGGTGATCGTCGAGCTGGACCGTGACCAGCTGGAGGACAAGACCGGGTTGCGGGTCGGCGGCCAGGCCGAAGTCATGGCGCTGCCCAGCGAGGGCAACCCGCTGAACGTGCTGGGCCGCGTGTTCATGTGGCTGATGAGCTGGCTGTCGTATGCCTATTGAGTGGCGGCGCCTGCGGGCGCTACGCCTGGCCTGGGGCGTGGCGCTGTGCCTGGCGGTCAGCTTCGGCATCGGCCTGCCCGTGCCGATCCTGGCCCCGGTGTTTGCGGTGCTGCTGTTGGCCACCCGCAGCCAGCCGCTGCCGTTGCGCGCGGCACCGGCGTTGGCGGTGCTGGTGCTGCTCAGTTGTGGCAGTGGCTTGTTGCTGATTCCACTGCTGCGCCATGCCCCGGTGAGTGGGGTGCTGTTGGTCGGTGTTGGGGTGTTTCTGGTGCTGCGTTACGCGCTCAAGGGCGGCAATGGCTTGGTGGCCAACCTGCTGGTGATCGGCCTGACCATGATCGCCGCAGCCGGCACCCATGATTTCACCTTGGCGCTGTCGGTGGTCGAGGCGTTAGCCAAAGGCATGCTGTTGGCGGCGCTGGGCACGGCGCTGGCGCATGTGCTGTTTCCCGAACCTGCCGATGCCCCCGCGCAACCGTCCCCGCCACCGCTCGCCAGCGCGCGTGCCAGTTGGGTTGCACTGCGTGCCACGCTGATCGTCATGCCGGCGTTCTTGCTGGCGCTGATTGCCCCGGATGCATTCATGCCGCTGATCATGAAGTCGGTGAGCCTGGGCCAGCAGGCCGGCGAAACCCATGCCCGCAATGCCAGCCGAGAGCTGATTGGTTCGACCCTGCTGGCCGGGCTGCTGGCGATCCTGCTGTGGGGTGCCTTGAGCCTGTTCGTGCACCTGTGGATGTTTTTTCTGTGGGTGTTGCTGTTCACCCTCTGGCAGGCCCGGCGGCTCTACCGGGCGGTGGCGACGCGGCACGGTCCTGCTTACTGGGTCAGTTGCCTGACCACGATGCTGATTCTGCTGGGGCAGTCGGTGCAGGACAGCGAGGCAGGGCAGGACGTGTACCGGGCCTTTGCGGTGCGCATGGCGCTGTTCTTGGCTGTCTCGGTGTATGCCAGCGCCTTGCTGATCTGGATCGACAGGCGCAGGGCGCGGCCGCGCACCGGTATGGCGGGCGCACCTGCGGACGCCAGCACCAGGCTCTGAAACGGCGTGCAGGGGCAGCGATCACTGCGCAGAGGCGACGGCCAGATTGCGATAGCGGCGGTGCCCACGCGCCAGGTGCGCGCGCATGGCCTGCTGTGCACGTTCGGCATCACCCGCGCTGATGGCTTCACAAATCGCGCGATGTTCGGTCACTGATTGCTCTACGTACTGCGGGGTGATCAGCATCGGGTCAACCTCGCGGGAAAACGCCGGGCGCGGGGTGATCTTCACGCACAGCACCTTGAATGCTTCGATGAAGGCAGCGTTGTTAGTGGCTTCGGCGATGGCCTGATGAAACGCCGCATCACATAAGTCCAGCCGGGCATCGTCATCTGCGGCCTGCTCGAATGCAGCGGCGGCGTCCCAGATTGTGTTCTCCTGCGCCCAGCTACGACGGGCCGCGGCAAGCCCGCAGGCGTGTACTTCCAGTGCCATGCGTAATTCGAGCAGGTCCATGAAGGTTGCCTTGATGCTCGCGAGCGGGGCGAGCATTGCATCCAGCAGTGCCACCTCGGCGGCGGGCGCCTGCGGGCCTAGCACAAATACGCCAACACCGTGGCGTGACTCCAGCACGCCATCGGCCGCCAGTGCGATGACCGCATCACGCACCACTGTACGGCTTACCCCCAACTCACTGGCCAGCTGATTCAGTGTGGGCAGCTTGTCGCCAGGCTTCAGCCCTTCCTTGTCGATCTTGTTGCGAATCCATTCGGTGGTTTGGGTCATCAAGGTATTCAAACAGCTCTCCAGCGTCATGGCTCTGCACACGGCGAGTTTAGGTGTATCGCTTCGCGCCGGGCAAGGCGAGACCTTGTCGGTGAATCAAATCAGGATCAAGGTAGAGATATTATCACTGCTGGGTGTGTTTGACAGGTAATTATATCTCTGTAATAACACTTGGGACGCCTCACACCCCACAGAGGCGCCTAACCCAGCAGTTGTTTTTCCCGGAGACCAATAATGACAAGAGACGGAAAATCCATTCGCGCCGGTGTCGACATTGGTGGCACGTTCACCGACGTTGCCATGGAGGTCGCAGACCGGTTGTACTCGACCAAGGTTCTGACTAACTACAGCAACCCCGAGCAAGCGATCATCGATGGCCTGAAGCAGGTGTGCGAGCAGGCTGAAGTCGAACTCGCCGCCATCGACACGCTGATCCATGGCACTACCCTGGCCACCAACGCACTGATCGAGCGACGCGGCGCACGTACCGCCTTGATTACCACTGAGGGCTTTCGCGACGTCATCGAAATGCGTACTGAAAGCCGTTTCGAGCAGTACGACCTGAACATCGTGCTGCCCACCGCGTTGGTACCGCGCAACGACCGTTTTGTGCTGGCCGAGCGAGTAATGGCCGACGGCAGTGTGGGCAAACCGCTGGACATGGAGCAGGCCCGTGCGCTGTGCCAGCGCGTGGTGGATGCAGGCTACGAAAGCGTGGCGGTGGGGTTCATGCACAGCTATCTCAACGGCGATCATGAATGCGCCGTTCGCGATTGCCTGCACGCAATCGCGCCGCAACTGCAGGTGTCGATATCGTCTGAAGTGTCGCCACAGATGCGCGAATACCAGCGCTTCAACACCGTGTGCGCCAATGCCTACGTCAAGCCGCTGATCGCCTCTTACCTCAACCGCCTGGTGCAGCGCCTGGGACACGAAGGCGTGGTC
The DNA here is from genome assembly GCF_028682155.1 of Pseudomonas sp. 39004. Classification (NCBI taxonomy): domain Bacteria; kingdom Pseudomonadati; phylum Pseudomonadota; class Gammaproteobacteria; order Pseudomonadales; family Pseudomonadaceae; genus Pseudomonas; species Pseudomonas sp. 39004. The sequence goes on along the minus strand of NZ_JANIAG010000157.1, from coordinate 71 downwards.
TGCCCGGTGTACATGATGCATTCGGGCGGCGGCATTATCAGCGTGCAAAGCGCCATCGACTTCCCGGTGCG
>NZ_JANIAG010000156.1:0-13513 GCF_028682155.1 Pseudomonas sp. 39004 | reverse complement strand
ACAGCAGCCCCCAGGGCCAAAAAATCAGATCCAGGAATGCCGAGCAGGCAGGGTGCCGTTGAGGTGGTAGGCCCCCACCGCGTGGTACTTCCAGCGCACCGGGTCATGCAGGGTGTGCACCCGGGCATTGCGCCAGTGGCGGTCGAGGTTGAACTCGGCAAGGGTGGCGCGGCTGCCGGCCAGCTCGAACAGCTTCTCGCTGGCCTGCAGGCTGATTTCGGTGGTCAACACCTTGGCCTCGGCCACGGCGATCGAAGCGCGGGCCGCAGCGGCTGCGTCCACTGGCGCGGCATTGACCTCATCGAGTACCCGCGCCGCCTTGCGCAGCAGCGCCTCGGCAGCGTGCAGCTCAAGCTTGAGGCGGCCGATATCGGCAATCACATAAGGGTCGTCGCTGGCGCGCTCGACCTTGGCCTCGATCCACGGCCGCGACTTCTCCCGCACAAAGCGGATGGCCTCTTCGATGGCCGCTTCGGCGATGCCGGCGTCGATGGCGGCCTGGATCAACTGCGAGGCTGCCCCCTGGATATTGGGGATGTCACGCTGGCGCCAGTTGTCGATCACCAGCTCCGCGTCCACCGGCACCTGGTCGAGCAGCACGGTGCCGCTGGCAGTGGTGCGTTGGCCGAAACCGGACCAGTCATCGACGATGCGCAGGCCCGGGCTGCCACGGCGGACGAAGGCAAGGCGCTGGCGGCCCTCGTCATCCAGCGCCTTGACCGCCACCCAGTGGGCGAACAGGGCACCAGTGGAGTAGAACTTTTCGCCACTGATGCGGTAGCCGTCGCCCGTGAGTGTGATCTTCGCCTTCAGGGTCAGGGTGTCTTTGGTGCCGCGCTCGGGGCCGGCGTTGCCGATGCGCCAGCCGTCCAGCACGCTGCGGAAGATCACCGCCTGCTGTGCTTCGGTGGCCGTCAGGCGCAGCAACTGCAGCATGCCGAACTGATTCTGCGGGATCTGCCCCAGGGCCGGGTCGGCGGCACTGATCAGGCGGAACACTTCGGCGACGGTTTCGAACGAGACATCAGGGCCGCCGTGGGCCTTGGGTACGCTGATGCTGCCCAGGCCGCTGCGGGTGAACTGCTCGATCTCTGCCCACGGCAGCTTGCGTTGCTGGTCGCGGCGCGCGGCCTGCTCACGGGCCACATCGGCCAGCTCGCGAGCGGCTTGAAGGGCTTCGGCGTCGTTGCGCAGCACCTTGGCTGGCAACAGCAGGGGCGAGCTGTCGAGGTCGCTGTGGAAAAGGGTATTTGGCTGGCTGGACATCAGTACCGCTCCTTGGCTGCACTCAATGCCCTGGCGATACGCACTGGGGTGATTGTGATCCTGACCATTCCTAACCTCACAAAAGTAGATGTGTCGCTTCAGCTGATGGCGACAGACGTTTGCTGGTCCGGTGGTCCGGTGTATATACCCTAATGGCTTATCAAAAGATTATGAACTAACCTTTTGGAATATATATAGAAGTCGAGATGTGCACGGGGTGTGCCGGCCCTATCGCGGGTTCACCCGCGAAGAGGCCGCTGCAGGCTTACTCGGAAGCCGCAGTACCGAGAAACTTGCGCAAGAACTGCCGGGTACGCTCTTCCTTGGGCGCGGCAAACAATGCCTTGGCCTCTCCCTGCTCGACGATCACGCCCTTGTCGAAGAAGATCACCCGGTTCGCCACATCCCGCGCAAAGCTCATCTCGTGGGTGACGATGATCATGGTGCGCTTCTCTTCGGCTAGGCCGCGGATGGTGGCGAGCACTTCACCGACCAACTCGGGGTCGAGCGCCGAGGTGGGTTCGTCGAACAGGATCACCTCAGGCTCCATGGCCAGGGCACGGGCAATGGCTACCCGCTGCTGCTGGCCACCGGACAGGCGCCGGGGGTAGGCGTCTTCCTTGCCCGCCAGGCCGACCTTGGCCAACAGCTTGCGCCCCAGCGCCACGGCTTGGTCGCGGGGCGTCTTCTTGACGATCACCGGCCCCTCGATCACGTTCTCCAGGGCAGTGCGGTGCGGGAACAGGTTGAAGTTCTGGAACACGAACCCGGCCTGCTGACGCAACCGGCGGATCGCACTTTGCTGACCGCCCAGCGGGCGATTGGCATCGATGCTGATGGCGCCGATCTGGATCTGCCCCGCGTCGGGGGTTTCCAGCAGGTTCAGGCAGCGCAGGAAGGTGGTCTTGCCAGAGCCGCTGGGGCCGATGATGGCGACCACTTCGCCCGGCTGCACGGTAAGGTCGATGCCGTTGAGCACGGTCTGGCCCTTGAACTGCTTGGACAGGCCCTTGACTACGATCATGCTCAATGCTCCTGGTCATGCTGGTTGACCCGCGCTTCCATGCGGTTCTGGAAGTGCGCGAGGATACTGCAGAGTATCCAGTAGATAACGGCCACAGCCAGGTACATGGTGAAGACTTCGAAGGTGCGTGCGGTAATCAGCTGGGCCTGGCGGAACAGCTCGGGCACCTGGATGGTCGCCGCCAGGGCGGTGTCCTTGACCAGCGAGATGAAGCTGTTGCCCAACGGCGGCAAGGCTGTGCGCAAAGCCTGCGGCAGGATTGCCCGGCGCATGGCCTGGGTGCGGGTCATGCCAATGCTGGCGGCGGCCTCCCACTGGCCACGGTCGATCGAGGAAATCGCCGCCCGCAGGATTTCGCAGATATAGGCGGCCATGTTCAGCGACAGGCCGATCAGCGAGGCCGGGATCGGGTCGAGTTCGATACCGATCTGCGGCATGCCGAAGTAGATCACGAACAGCTGCACCAGCAGCGGCGTGCCCCGGAAGAACGACACGTAGATGCGTGCCAGCCAGTCCAGCGGCAGGATCTTCGACAGCCGCATCAGGGCCAGGGCAAAGCCCAGCACCAGGCCGAAGAACATGCCGCCGACACTGAGCAGCACCGTATAACCCGCGCCCTTCAGCAGGAAGGGCGTGGAATCGACAACGAGTTGCAGGCTTTCAGCGATCATTTGGTGACATCGGCACCGAAGTATTTTTCCGACAACTTGGCCAGCGTGCCGTCGGCTTTGAGCTTGTCGATGGCCTTGTTGATTGCCGCCAGCAGTTCAGGCTCGCCCTTGCGCAGGGCCACGCCGCTTTCCAGACGCGAGAAGGCGTCACCTGCCAGTTCCGTGTCCTTGGCTTTTTGCGCGTATTCCAACGCGGCCAGGCGGTCGATCAGGATGGCGTCGATGCGGCCGTTGCGCAGGTCGGCGAACTTGCTCGGGTCATCCTCGTAGGTGCGCACGTCCGCTTTCGGCACGTCCTGCTTCACCCATTGTTCGTAGTTGGTGCCCAGGCCCACGCCGACCTTCTTGCCTGCCAGGTCCTGCGCGGTCTTGATGTTCAGCTGCTCGGCCTTCTTCTTCAGGATCAGCGCCTGAATGCCAGAGACGGTGTAGGGCTCGGAGAAGTCGTACTTCTTCTTGCGCTCTTCGGAAATGGTCACCTGGTTGATCACCACATCCAGCCGCTTGGACTCCAGTGCCGCGAGGATGCCATCCCATTTGGTCGGTTGAACTTTAGCCTTGACCCCCAGCTCCTTTGCCAGCAGCTCGGAAAGCTCGACTTCGAAGCCGCTCAGCTTGCCGTTTTCGTCCTGGAAGCTGAAGGGCGGGTAGGTGCCTTCCAGGCCGACGTTGATCACGCCCTTTTCCTGGATGGTCTTCAACTGCTCGCCGGCGAACGCCTGGCTGAGCAGGCCAGCACCCAGCAGGATGGCCAGGCTGGCGTTGAGTAGCGGTTTGGCGAATTTCGACATGTCAGGCCCCGCGCTTGTTGTGGAAGTGGTGGGTGGCGACTATAGAGTTGGCCGCTTAGGCCAGGAAATAATAAAAAATTATCTTATTATTCCTTTTTTGTTTTTCTATCGGTGCAGGTCAGCTTTGAGGGTAGGCCAGGATGCTGGCGCCGTCATCGCGGCTTATGCCCGACTTAGCGCAGGATGGAATAAAGCGTTGTTTTTTCCAAGGGATGGATTTGCCGTAGAGTGGATTGCATAACGACAGATTGGCCCCAGGCAGGAGAACACCGTGAGCGAACAACCAACATCCGCCCATTGGCAGCTGCACAGCATCGTCAGTGGTTTGCGCAGCGCCCGCGAGCAGTGGCGCAGCCGCAATGGCCGCAGCATTGGCGAGCAGGGCGGGCGCGAACTGCCTTCTCGCGAGGCCATGCGGCAAGTCCTCGAACAGTTGTGCGGGGCGCTGTTCCCCATGCGCCTGGGGCCGGTCGACCTGCGTGAAGAGAGCGAGGATTTCTACGTAGGCCACACCCTGGACGCCGCCTTGACCGCGCTGCTGGCCCAGGCCCGCCTGGAACTGCGCTACGCCGCCCGGCAAAGCCAGGGCGACCTGGCGGCCGTCGATGCCCAGGCCCTGCGCCTGATCCAGGCCTTTGCCGCGGCGTTGCCCAACTTGCGCGTGCTGCTCGACACCGACGTGCTGGCCGCTTACCACGGCGACCCGGCGGCGCGCAGTGTTGACGAAGTGCTGCTGTGCTACCCCGGCATTCTGGCGATCATCCATCACCGTTTGGCACACCATCTGTACCAGGCGGGCCTGCCGCTGCTGGCCCGTATCAGTTCGGAGCTGGCGCATTCGGCAACCGGTATCGACATCCACCCCGGGGCGCAGATCGGGCCGAGTTTCTTCATCGACCATGGCACCGGGGTGGTGATCGGCGAGACGGCCATCATCGGCGAGCGCGTGCGTATCTACCAGGCCGTCACCCTGGGCGCCAAACGCTTCCCCAGCGACGAGTCGGGGACGCTGCACAAAGGCCTGCCGCGCCACCCCATCGTCGAGGACGATGTGGTGATCTATGCGGGGGCGACGATCCTGGGGCGCATTACCATCGGCAAGGGTTCGACCATTGGCGGTAACGTGTGGCTGACCCGCAGCGTGCCGGCCGAGAGCAACATTACCCAGGCGAACCTGCAGCTCGATTGCCAGGACAAGAACTGACCTAAGCTATCTACGGTCTTGGCGGTCCCTTTCGCGGGGCAAGCCCGCTCCCACAGGAGCCCCCAATCTCGGGTCTGGTGGGGTACCTGTGGGAGCGGGCTTGCCCCGCGAAAGGGACGGTACAGGCATAAACCGATCAGCACCCCGGTTCGCATCAAATCCCGATCCATGTTTAACTTGAACGCTTGTTCAATGATAAACGCTGGTCCGCTGCCGGTGTTCAACAGGAGGATTCCTTTGCTGAACCCGTTCATTCCGAACCTTTCGTCACTCGACGAGGTGCATGCCCGATGAGTGCACCGAACCCCTCCCTTGCCAATGGCAAGATCCGCATGAACCCCCCGGTGTTCTATTTCGCGGCAAGCTTCATCCTTCTCTTCGGCCTGGTGGTCATCATCAACCCGCAAGCTGCCGGCGACTGGTTGCTGGCGGCGCAGAACTGGGCGGCCAACACGGTCGGCTGGTACTACATGCTGGCGATGACGCTGTACCTGGTCTTCGTGGTGGTCACCGCCTTGTCCGGCTACGGCAAGATCAAGCTCGGTGCCGACCACGACGAACCCGAGTTCAGCTACCTGTCCTGGGCCGGCATGCTGTTTGCCGCCGGCATCAGCATCACGCTGTTCTTCTTCTGCGTGTCCGAACCCCTGACCCACATGCTGCAGCCGCCCCAGGGCGAAGCGGGCACGGCAGAGGCCGGGCGCCAGGCGATGCAGATCCTGTTCCTGCACTGGGGCCTGCACGGCTGGGGTGTGTTTGCCTTCGTCGGCATGGCACTGGCCTACTTCGCCTACCGGCATAACCTGCCACTGGCCCTGCGCTCGGCGCTGTATCCGCTGATCGGCAAACGTATCAACGGGCCGATCGGCTACGCGGTGGACGGCTTCGGCATCATTGCCACGGTGTTTGGCCTGGGCGCCGACATGGGCTTTGGCGTGTTGCACCTGAATGCCGGCCTCGACTACCTGTTCGGTATCAGCCACAGCCAGTGGGTGCAGGTGGCCCTGATCACCTTGATGATGGGTGCGGCGGTGGCCGTGGCGGTCGCCGGGGTGGAGAAGGGCGTGCGGGTGATGAGCGACATCAACCTGTTCCTGGCCTGCGCCCTGCTGCTGTTCGTGCTGTTCGCCGGCCCTACCCAGCACCTGTTCAATACGCTGATCCAGAACCTGGGTGATTACCTCGGCGCCTTGCCACGCAAGAGCTTCGACGTCTATGCCTACGGTGAAAACCGCGACTGGCTTGGCGGCTGGACGGTGTTCTACTGGGCCTGGTGGATTGCCTGGGCGCCCTTCGTGGGCTTGTTCATTGCGCGTATCTCGCGTGGCCGCACCATCCGCGAATTCGTCTTCGGCGTGTTGCTGATCCCCCTGGGCTTCACGCTGGCGTGGATGTCGATCTTCGGCAACAGCGCCCTGGACCAGGTCATCAACCACGGCATGACCGCGCTTGGCCAGTCTGCCCTGGATAACCCGTCGATGAGCCTGTACCTGCTGCTGGAAACGTATCCCTGGAGCAAGGCGGTGATCGCGACGACGGTGTTCATCAGTTTCGTGTTCTTCGTCACTTCGGCCGACTCGGGCACCGTGGTGTTGTCGACCTTGTCGGCCAAGGGCGGTGACCCGGATGAAGACGGGCCTAACTGGTTGCGGATCTTCTGGGGTGCGATGACCGCGCTGATCACCAGCGCACTGCTGTTTGCCGGCAGCATCGATTCGCTGAAGTCGGCGGTGGTGCTGACCTCGCTGCCGTTCTCGCTGATCTTGCTGTGCATGATGTGGGGGCTGCACAAGGCGTTCTACCTGGAGTCCCAGCGGCAGATCGCGCAGATGCATTCGCTGGCCCCGTTCGCCCAGTCACGCCGAGGGCGTGGTGGCTGGCGCCAGCGCCTGAGCCAGGCGGTGCACTTTCCGTCGCGTGATGAGGTGTACCGCTTCATGGACGACGTGGTGCGCCCGGCGATTGCCGATGTGCGTGAAGTGTTCGAGCAGAAGGGTTTGGTGCTGATTACCCAGGACGACCCGAGCCATGACAACGTCAGCCTGAAGATCGGCCATGGTGAAGAGCAACCATTCATCTACCAGGTGCAGATGCGTGGCTATTTCACGCCGTCGTTTGCATTGGGTGGGTTGGGTACGCAGGAGTTGAAAAACCGCCGCTATTACCGGGCGGAGGTGCACCTGAGCGAAGGCAGCCAGAACTACGACCTGGTGGGCTACAGCAAGGAGCAGATCATCAACGACATCCTCGACCAGTACGAGCGGCACATGCAGTACCTGCACCTGGTCCGCTAGACCCCAAGGGCCGCTCCCACAGATTCCGCACAATGCCTGAGAGCAGCGGGGTACTTGTGGGAGCGGCAGTGCGGCGATCCGACTTGCCCCGCGAAGAGGCCGGTGCAGGCCCCATCAATTTTCAGAACGGCGCATCCCCCAGGATCGTCGCCCGGTGCATCACCCGCCGCTCAGGCCGGTAATCATCCACCGCAAAATGCTGGGTCACGCGGTTGTCCCAGAACGCCACATCATTTTCCTGCCAGCGCCAGCGAATGCTGAACTCCGGCCGTGTCGCATGGGCGAACAGCAGCTTGAGCAACGCTTCGCTTTCATACTCGTTCAACTCGTTGATGCGCGTGGTGAACCCCTCGTTGACGAACAGCGCCTTGCGCCCGCTCACCGGGTGGGTGCGTATCACCGGGTGCGACAGCGGCGGGTTGTTGCGCCGTGTCGCCTCCCAGCGCGCCAGGTCTTCGGGCGTTGTGCCAAACCGTTCGAGCGGGAATGACTTGGTGAAGTCGTGGGTAGCGGTGAGCCCGTCGAGCATCGCGCGCAGCGGCGCCGACAAGGCTTCCAGCGCGGCAATACCACTGGCCCACAGGGTGTCGCCGCCATACGCCGGCAACTGCTTGGCGCTGAGCACTGCGCCCAGGGCCGGGGTTGGCAGGAAGGTCACGTCGGTGTGCCATACCGCATTGTCGCGCACGTCGGTGACCGCCGTGTCGAGTACCAGCACCTGCGGGGTTTCGGGCACGTTGGGGTAGATCGGGTGGATGTGCAGGTCGCCAAAGCGGGCAGCGAAGCTGGCCTGCTGCTCCGGGTTGAGCGGTTGCTCGCGGAAAAACAGCACCTGATGCTTGAGCAACGCCTGTTCGATGGCATCGCGCTGCTCGGCGGTGATAGCGCGGCTGATGTCCACGCCGCTGATCTGCGCGCCGAGCGCCGGGCTGAGAGGGGTGATGGTCAGGCTCATGTCGGTCTCGATCTGTTCTATGGGCGCCGAAATGCCGGCGTGGTCAGTGGCTTTGCCCGTGCCAGGGCACCAGTTTGCGTTGCAGGGCGCGCAGGCTCATCTCCAGGGCAAAGGCGATCAGGGCGATCAGCAGAATGCCCAGCACCACCACGTCGGTGACCAGAAACTGCGCCGCCGACTGCACCATGAAGCCCAGGCCGCTGGTGGCGGCGATCAGTTCTGCGGCCACCAGGGTCGACCAGCCCACGCCCAGGCCGATACGGATGCCGGTGAGGATGTCGGGCAAGGCGCTGGGCAGGATCACGTGGCGGATCAACTGCGCCTTGCTGGCGCCCAGCGACTGCGCAGCGCGCAGCTTGGTCGGGTCGACAGTGCGCACGCCGGTAGCGGTAGCGATGGCGATCGGAGCGAAGATCGCCAGGTAGATCAGCAGCACTTTCGAGAGCTCGCCAATGCCGCACCAGATGACGATGAGCGGCAGATAAGCCAGCGGCGGAATAGGGCGGTAGAACTCGATCAGCGGGTCGAGAATGCCCCGTGCCACGCGGTTGTAACCGATGGCGATACCGACCGGAATGGCGGTCAGGGTCGCGGCCACCAGGGCCAGGCCGATGCGGCCCAGGCTAGCGCCCAGGTGCTGCCACAGGCTGGCATCCATGTAGCCTTGGGTCAGCAGGGTCCAGGCCCTGGCCAGGATGTCGCCGGGCGAGGGCAGGAACAGCGGCTCGATCCAGCCGGCTGCCGTCACCAGCCACCAGACCAGCAGCAGGCTGGCCAGGGTCAGGGTGCTGATCCAGCGGGTGGAAAGCGGGCGGCGTGTCTTTTCGGCAGGCCGGGGTTGGGTGTCGCGCTTGCCGTTGACCGGCAGATCCAGGCTGCTCATGCGCGCTCCTGCAGGCTTTGGCGTTGGGAGAAGACCCGCGCCAGCACATGCTCGCGGGTTTCGATGAAGCGTGGGTCGGACTTGATCGCCCGGGCTGACTCGCCAGCGGCATAGCGCTGGCCGAAGTCCAGTTGCAGGCGCTCGACCACACGGCCGGGGTTGGGCGCCAGCAACACCAGCTCGCTGGCGAGGAACACGGCTTCTTCGATGTCGTGAGTAATCAGGAACACCGGCTTGGCGGTGCGCTGCCAAACCTGCAGCAGCAGCTCTTGCATCTGCTCGCGGGTGAACGCGTCGAGTGCGCCGAACGGTTCGTCCATCAGCAGTACCCGTGGGTCGGCTGCCAGCGCGCGGGCAAGGCCCACACGCTGCTTCTGGCCACCGGACAATTGCCAGATGCGCCGCTCGGCAAACCCTTCCAGGTCGACCAGGGTCAGCATCTCGCGGGCCTTGGCTTCACGTTGCGCGCGCGGCACGCCGGCCAGCTCAAGGCCGAAGGCGACGTTGCCCAGCACGTTCTGCCAGGGCAGCAAGGCGTCGTCCTGGAACACCACGCCGCGTTCGGCGCCTGGGCCTTTGACCGGTACGCCGTCCAGGCTGATGCGCCCGCCGCTGGGGGCCACGAAGCCGGCGATCAGGTTGAGCAGCGAAGTCTTGCCGCTGCCGGACGGCCCCAAGGCCACCAGCAGTTGGCGTGGCCCCAGGCTCAGGTTGATGTCGGCCAGCACCGGGGTGCTGGCGCCGGGGTACTGTGCGCTGATGCGCTCCAGTTCAAGCAAGGCCATGGCTGGCTCCGGGTCAATTAGGCAGGAACTTGGCGCTGACGTACGGCGAGTAGTCCGGCAGCACGGCGTCGACCTTGCCTTGCTGCTTGAGGAAGGTAGCCGTGTCGGTCAGTGCCTTGGTGGTTGGCGCACCCAGGGCGTTGGCCTGGTCTGCAGCCAAGGGGTAGACGTTGCCTTCCAGCAGTACCGGGATATCGCTGGCCTTGGCGCCGGACAGCTTGACCAGCTTGGCCACGTTGTCTTTGTCGGCCAGCCAGGCTTGCGGGTCTTTGCGGTAGTCGGCGTAGGCGTCGAGGGTGACCTTGGCGAAGGCCTTGACCACGTCGGGGTGCTTGTCGGCGAAGTCCTTGCGCACGATCCAGGCGTCGAAGGTAGGTGCGCCTTTGGCGGCCAGTTCACCTGAGGTGATCAGCACTTTGCCGTTTTCCTTGGCCACGCCAAGGGCTGGGTCCCAGACGTAGGTGGCGTCGATGTCGCCGCGCTTCCAGGCCGCAATGATGGCCGGTGGTGCGAGGTTGAGGATCTGCACCTTGGCGGGGTCGATGTTCCACGCCTTGAGCGCCGCCAGCAGGCTGTAGTGGCCGGTGGAGACGAAGGGCACTGCGACTTTCTTGCCGATCAGGTCTTGTGGCGTCTTAATGGTGTCGCGCGCCACCAGCGCTTCGCCAGCACCAATCTGGGTGGCGATCAGGAAGGTTTCGACCGGCAGCTTGCGGGTGGCTGCGGCGGCCAGGGGGCTGGAGCCGAGGTAGCCGATTTGCACGTCGCCGCTGGCCACCGCGGTGATCACATCGGCGCCGTTGTCGAATTTGCGCCAGTCGATGCTGGCCTTGCTGGCTTTTTCGTAGTCGCCATCGACCTGGGCCACTTTGGCCGGGTCGACGGTGGTCTGGTAAGCCACGGTCAGGTCGGCAGCCTGGGCCAACCAGCTGGTGCTGGCGAGAGTCAGGGCGGCGAACAGGCGCAGCGGAGCGTGCGGGATCATGGTGAACCTCTCGTCAGGCAATCGATGTGATGGATGGCGAGAAGACTAGATGATCTAAGAAATCGAAAATAAATAACTTTTTAGAATTAGCTTAGGAGCCAATTGCTGTAAGGCAGGAGCGGCAAGAGCAGGGAATCGCCGGCGGCCTGTCTCAATGGCGAAAACCGAGAGGGCTGCTAGGCTCTTTGCCCCTTAGACCGGGATGGAATTAGGTTATGAGCAAACGTTTGCAAATAACTGAAAGTTATGAGTGATGCACCTGACTACAACAAATGGCAGTAAAGGTTCCTAAGATATTCCGGAATAATCTTAGAAATTCATAAAACGGTCATTTTGGATTTATAGGATTGTCATTATCCTGTAGCGCAGGTGGCCTTAGACCAAAGTCGCGAAACGTTTAGAAATGATTGACTTCATGGTCACGCTTTGGGACTAAATCGCCAATCCACGGTGAGCAGGGCAGCAGACCCCGCCGCCAGAGATACACAAGAATTAGAACGTAGAGGAGCAAAACATGTACAAGTCCAGCCTGGCTCTGGCCGTGGCACTGGGGGTTCTCGCCCAACAAGCAGGCGCTGCCGGTTTCGTTGAAGACAGCAAACTGTCGCTCAGCTCGCGCACCATGTACTTCAACAACGACAACCGTGACGGCGGTGCTGACAACCGCGAGTCTGGTCAGGGCTTCAAGCTCGACTACCTGTCCGGTTTCACCGAAGGCACCGTTGGTTTCGGCGTCGATGTCCAGGCCCTGTGGGGTATTCACCTGGATGGCGGCCGCGGCAAGCACCCTGACAACAGCAGCTTCTTCCCCAGCGATACCGACGGCTCTGCTGTGAGCCAGTGGGCGCGCGTGGGCGGTAACGCCAAGGCTCGCTTCTCCAAGACCGAGGTTCATTACGGTAGCGCCCTGGCGCCGAACCTGCCGATCCTGGTGGCCAACGATGGTCGTCTGCTGCCGCAGACCTTCGAGGGTGGCACCATCCAGTCGAAGGAAATCGACAACCTGACCGTCAACGCCGGTCAGCTGACCCACGCCATGGGCCGTGCTTCGAGCAACCGTACCGGCCTGTCCGTGGCGGGCGCTACCCAGGACAGCAACAAGTTCCGCTACGGCGGCCTGGACTACAAGCTCACTCCAGACCTGACCCTGCAGTACTACTACTCGAACCTGGAAGACTTCTACAAGCAGCACTTCCTGGGCGCGACCCACGTGTTCAAGATCGCTGACGACCAGTCGTTCAAGACCGACCTGCGCTACTTCGACAGCAGCAGCGACGGCAAGAACGGTGAAGCCGGCTACCGCTTCAGCAACAACGGCGGTTATGCCAAGAACGCTGGCGAGGTCGACAACAAGACCTGGACCGCCATGTTCACCTACACCCTGGGTGGCCATGCGTTGATGCTGGGCCACCAGCGCGTCAATGACGACGGTGGCTTCGTCTGGCTGAACCAAGGCAACGTGGTTGACGGCAATGGCCGCAACGAAGGCGCCGGTGGTTCGAGCTTCTACCTGTTCACCGACAGCATGATCAACCAGTTCGCCAAGGCCGGTGAAAACACCACCTTCGGTCAGTACTCGTATGACTTCGCGCGTCTGGGCGTGCCAGGCCTGAAAGCCTCGGTCTCCTACCTGAAAGGTGAAGACGGCAAGAACGCCAACGGCAACGGTACCTTCAGCGAATGGGAACGTGACGCCCGCGTCGACTACGTCATCCAGGAAGGCACCTTCAAGGGCCTGGGCGCCAGCCTGCGTCACGGTGTCTACCGTGGTACCGGCACCAGCTCCCTGGCTGACCAGGATCAGACCCGTCTGATCTTCAACTACACTTACAACTTCCTGTAAGCCGTAGCTGAACAAGGAGCCTCGCCTAGTGCGAGGCTTTTTTGTGCCTGCAATTTCGTATGCTATTAGGTTATAAATAAATCAGTATTTATTCTTTTTATTTTTAACCGAATGCAGGCACATTGAACTTCACAAGGCCAGAACACAGCACAGGAGCCGCACCCCATGAGCCTCAAACTCGGCGATATCGCCCCCGATTTCGAACAGGATTCCAGTGAAGGCAAGATCCGTTTCCATGAGTGGCTCGGCAACAGTTGGGGTGTGCTGTTCTCCCACCCGGCCGACTTCACCCCGGTGTGCACCACCGAGCTGGGCCTGACCGCCAAGCTCAAGGACGATTTCGCCAAGCGTGGGGTCAAGGCCATCGCGCTGTCGGTGGACCCGGTCGATTCGCACCACAAGTGGATCGATGACATCAACGAGACCCAGAACACCGTGGTCAACTTCCCGATCATCGCCGACGCCGACCGCAAGGTTTCCGACCTGTACGATTTGATCCACCCGAATGCGAACGACACCCTGACCGTGCGCTCGCTGTTCGTCATCGACCCGAACAAGAAGGTGCGCCTGACCATTACCTACCCGGCCAGTACCGGGCGCAACTTCAACGAAATCTTGCGGGTGATCGACTCGCTGCAGCTGACCGACAACTACAAGGTCGCCACGCCAGGTAACTGGCAGGACGGTGACGACGTGGTGATCGTGCCTTCGCTCAAAGACGAGGAAGAGATCAAGCAGCGCTTCCCCAAAGGGTATCGAGCGGTGAAGCCCTATCTGCGCCTGACGCCGCAGCCTAATCGTTAAAGGATCCT
>NZ_JANIAG010000155.1:0-13517 GCF_028682155.1 Pseudomonas sp. 39004 | reverse complement strand
CCCCTGGTTGAAGACGCTGTACCCGGTGTGGGCACGCCTGACCCCCGCGAAACTGGCGCTGGCCAGCCAGGTAGCACTGGCCGAACTGCTGCTGTCGGGTTGCACGACCGCCGCCGATCACCATTACCTGTTCCCCCAAGGCCTGGACAACGCCATCGACGTGCAAGTCGACGTGGTGCGCCAGCTGGGCATGCGCGCGATGCTGACCCGCGGCTCGATGAGCCTGGGCGAAGACGACGGCGGCCTGCCCCCGCAGCAAACGGTGCAACAGGGCGAGGTGATCCTTGCCGACAGCCAGCGGCTTATCCACAGCTACCATGAGCGCGGTGACGGTGCGCAGATCCAGATTGCCCTGGCGCCCTGCTCGCCCTTCTCGGTCACGCCTGAAATCATGCGGGCCAGTGCCACGCTCGCCGAAGAACTGGACGTGCGCCTGCACACCCACCTGGCGGAAACCCTCGATGAGGAAGACTTCTGCCTGCAACGCTTCGGCCTGCGCACAGTGGACTACCTGGACAGCGTCGGCTGGCTCGGCCCACGCACCTGGCTGGCTCACGGCATTCACTTCAATGTCGACGAAATCGCCCGCCTGGGCGCGGCCGGCACCGGCATCTGTCACTGCCCGAGCTCGAACATGCGCCTGGCCTCGGGCATCTGCCCGACCGTGGACCTTGAAGCCGCCGGCGCCCCGCTGGGCCTGGGCGTCGACGGGTCGGCCTCCAACGATGCCTCCAACATGATCCTCGAAGCCCGTCAGGCCCTGTATTTGCAGCGCCTGCGCTATGGCGCCGAGCAGATCACCCCGGAGCGTGCCCTGGGTTGGGCGACACGGGGTTCGGCACGCCTGCTCGGGCGCCAGGACATTGGTGAGCTGGCCGTTGGCAAGCAAGCCGACCTGGCAATGTTCAAACTCGACGAGCTGCGCTTCTCGGGCAGCCATGACCCGCTGTCGGCGCTGCTGCTGTGCGGAGCCGACCGCGCCGACCGGGTCATGGTCGGTGGCCAGTGGCGGGTGGTCGACGGCCAGATCGAAGGCCTGGATATCCAGGGCCTGATCGCCGACCACCGCCAGGCAGCCGCGCAACTGATCGCCGGTTGAGCCAACACAGGGCCTGGCCGGGCGCATTGCCTGGCCAGGCCCTGTAGAATGGCGGCAACCGAACCTGATCGAGATAACCACCTATGTATGACTGGTTGAACGCCCTGCCCAAGGCCGAACTGCACCTGCACCTGGAGGGCTCGCTTGAGCCCGAGCTGCTGTTTGCCCTGGCCGAGCGCAACAAGATCGCCCTGCCCTGGGCCGATGTAGAGGCACTGCGTGGCGCCTATGCCTTCAACAACCTGCAGGAATTCCTCGACCTCTATTACCAAGGCGCGGATGTATTGCGTACCGAGCAGGACTTCTACGACCTGACCTGGGCCTACCTGCAACGCTGCAAGGCGCAGAACGTCATCCACACCGAACCCTTCTTCGACCCGCAAACCCATACCGACCGCGGTATCCCTTTCGAAGTGGTGCTCAACGGCATCAACCAGGCCCTCAAGGATGGCCGTGACCAGCTGGGCATCAGCAGTGGCCTGATCTTGAGCTTCCTGCGCCACCTCAGCGAAGAAGAAGCGCACAAGACACTCGACCAGGCCCTGCCCTTCCGCGATGCGTTCATCGCCGTAGGCCTGGACAGCTCTGAAATGGGCCACCCGCCTAGCAAGTTCCAGCGTGTGTTCGACCGCGCCCGCAGCGAAGGCTTCGTCGCCGTTGCCCACGCCGGTGAAGAAGGCCCGCCCGAATACATCTGGGAAGCCCTGGACCTGTTGAAGATCAAACGCATCGACCATGGCGTGCGCGCCATCGAAGACGAGCGCCTGATGCAACGCATCATCGACGAGCAGATCCCCCTGACCGTCTGCCCCCTGTCAAACACCAAGCTCTGCGTGTTCGACCACATGCGCCAGCACAACATCCTGGACATGCTCGAACGTGGGGTGAAGGTCACGGTCAACTCGGACGACCCTGCCTACTTCGGCGGCTACGTCACCGAAAACTTCCATGCCCTGCACACTCACCTGGGCATGACCGAAGACCAGGCCCGCCGCCTGGCGCAAAACAGCCTGGACGCGCGGCTGGTCTGATTGGCGGGTGGCGTTGCGGTCAGCCGACCTGCAACGTCGTGACGCGGGCAATGCGATTGATGTGCTGGATGCCCAGCGCCGAGATATGCAATGCCCGCGTATCCTCGGACTCGCGCATCCAGCCAGACTGAAGAAACAGCCTGAACAGGGCCTGCCCGAGCACGCCCCCCAGGTGAGGGCCCTGGTTGTTCCAGTCGGTGCAGCGGCAGATCACGCAACCCCGTTGCTGGTGTGGCGCCAGGGCGTCGATGTAAACGCCCACCAGCGCCAGCTCGGCCCGCCCTCGCTCACTGACCACCAGTTGACGGTCGGTGCCCTCCAGCCAGCCGGCCGCCACCAGGCGGTGGTACAACTCGCCGGCAAGCTCCCCACCCAGATGGTCCCCGCAACGCCGCGCCCTGCGTAGCGACATGGGCAGTTGCGTGGCAGTCGCCTCGGGCGGGTGCGCTTTGGCGCTGCACAACTGCACGCTGGCCAATGCCTCCACCGCAGCCCCCACCTGCGGGGTCGCCAAGCGGAAGTAGCGTTTACGCCCGCGCGCTTCGTGCCTGAGCAAACCGGCCGAAGACAGCAACGAAAGGTGGGCGCAAGCGGAGGATGACGTCAACCCGGTCATCATCGCGAGTTCGTTCGCCAGGCGCGGCGTGCCGTCGATCAACGCCCAGAGCATGGCACTGCGCTTGGGGTCGGCCATCAGGCTGGCGATCTGGCTGATACTGCTGACTGCGTTCATATCCCTGTAACTCCCTGCACGTTCACATGTGGATGCAATGGCCAACCCTGGCAACGCGGATCGCCTGCCTGATAATTGCCAGCACCGACAGGGAAACCCCTCTCGCTGACACTGGCTCTGGGGGCCAGTATAAGCCGCAGAAAACCCCACTCAGGCAGCCAGCGGATGCGGCCCGCCTGTCTGAAGTCCATTGGGTATGCCTACCCATGCGAGATGATGTGCAGGTTCGTGGAACGCGCCGAAACCGCGCAGATGAACAATGCCCCAGAACTTTGCGGGGCACAGACAGCGCATGAGGAATAATCGCCCGGAGTACATTCGGATGCGACCGACAGCGGGCTACCATAAATAGCGCAAACAAAAGCGAAGCTTCTACATGCTTCCAGGCATTACACCCGGGCAGCATGAAGTAATGTGGGAAATAACAGCGCCACTGACCGTCAGTCAGAACGCAGATACCGGTCATGGCATGCACAGGGCACAGCGCTACACTTCATCCGCTCTCAACCCCATTGGAGGTATGCCGCGATGAAAATTGTCGTCAGTGCGTCGAGCCGCAACCCGATCTGCCCCTGGCAGGTTCAGCTCGACCAACACGTGGTCAGTTTCCGCAGCGAGGCCGAAGCGCGTGCCTTCGTCGCCACCTTGGAAACCCGCCTGCAGGCGCCCCACCCGCTTACGCAGGCCGCCTGGCCTGCAAGCGCCGGGTCAGCAGCGCGACACTGACCACCAGTGCCCCGCACAGGCTGATCACCAGTGTCATCGGCACCGCACTGCCATCGTGCAACAACCCGACCAATGCCGCTGCGCCTGCGGCGACGCTGAACTGCAGGCAGCCCATCAATGCCGAGGCGCTGCCTGCCCGTGCACCCTGCCCGCTCATGGCACAGGCCGAGGCATTGGGGATGATGCAGCCCAGGCTTGCGATGCACACGAACAACGGCACCAGCAGCGGCCACAATTGGCTCGGCCGCAGCGCGGCAACGCCAAGCAACAGCAAACCTGCGGCCAGGTACATCCACACTGCGCGCACCAGCAAAAAGGCCGGGCCACGCTTGGCCAGCAAGCGTGCATTGACCTGCGCCACGAGGATAAAGCCCGCCGCATTGGTGCCGAACAACCAGCCGTAATGCTCGGCAGGCACGCCATACAGCTTGATGAAGACGAAAGGCGAGCCGGCGATGTAGGCAAACATACCGGCAATGGCAATACCACCGGTCAAGGCATGGCCGAGGAACACCCGGTCATTGAGCAGGCGCAGGTACTGGCGCAACGCCCCCGACAGCGGTTGGCGCGGCATGTCCGCCGGCAGGCTTTCCGGCAGGCCCAGGCTGACCGCCAGCAGGCAGGCGGCACTGAACAGGCTCAGCACCAGGAAGATCGACTGCCAGCCCGCCAGGTTCACCAACACCCCGCCCAGCATCGGCGCGAGGATCGGCGCCAGGCCCATCACCAGCATCAGTTGCGAAAACACTTTGGCCGACGCCACCGGGTCGCACTTGTCACTGACGATCGCCCGCGACAGCACCATCCCGGCGCAGCCGCCCAGCGCCTGGACGAACCGCGCCAACACCAGGGTATCGAGGTTGGGGGCATAGGCGCACGCCAGCGAGGCCAGGGTAAACAGTGTCACACCAAACAGCAGAGGCTTGCGCCGCCCGAAGCGGTCGGCCACCGGGCCATAGGCCAACTGGCCGATGGACAGGCCAAGGAAGTAGGCGGCCAAGGTGGTCTGGACGTGTTTTTCATCGGTGGCGAAAGCCTGCGCCATGGCCGGGAAGGCGGGCAGGTAAAAGTCGATCGCCAAAGGCCCGAACGCACTCAATGCGCCCAGGATCAGCACCATTCGCAGGTTCATCAGGAATCCATAGCAGGCTAAGCAAGTGCATAAGTCTACCTGCTAAGGGCTCCATCAGCATGAAAACATTTGCAACAAAAGGGCGCCAAGCGCCCGTTGGCATCAGGCCACTTCGGCTTGATAACCCTCGTCACGGATCGCTGCGAGGATCTGCTCCACCGCCTTCCCACTCTGCACCCGCACCTGCTTGCCCGCCAGGTCGACCTCGACCTGAGCCGCGGCATCTTGCGCCTGCACTGCCCGGGTCACCGCTTTGACACAATGGCCACAGGTCATGCCTTGTACATTGAACACTTGCATGGGGGTTACCTCCTTCAGGTTTTGACGCAGTTTCAAGCTTGCCATCGGGTCAAGGTCAAGCCCTTGCAAGCGCCCGGGCTGGAAATCCGCGCTCACGTCGGCCAAGCTGCGCCTTTGACGATCAGGCAAGCAGGAGATTTTTCATGTTCAGGGCAGCATTGGGCGTCGTCGGGCTTTTGAGCGCGCTGGCTGCGGTGCCACCGGCCAGCGCCGAGGGCAACTCGGACTACAGCGTATTGATCATCTCCCGGGAGCGCCTGGAAGTGGCCACCAGTTGCGAAATTGGCGTCTACCTCAACGACCAGCTTTCCGGGCGCATGTTCCAGGAGCAGTCCACCTCCTTCAACCTGCCACCCGGCCCAGTGGATGTGCGCCTGCGCCTACTGCCAGGGCAAGCGCCCGGTTGCGCTGCGGGTATCGAAGACCAGCGCAGCACGCGTTTGAACCTGCAGGCGGGCCAGATCAACAAATACCGGATTGCCATGGGCCACAATGGGCTGGAATTGAAGCGCGCCGGCCTCGGCTATTGACCTTGCCTACGTGGCAAGGTTGATGCTGGAGGCCAATCCAAGGAGGACAGCCATGCCCGCATCCACCACGTTCGACCTGCCGATTTCCGGCATGACCTGCGCCAGCTGTGCCGGCCGGGTCGAGCGCGCCCTGCGCAAGGTCGACGGCGCTGAACAGGTCAGCGTCAACCTTGCCACCGAACAGGCCCGGGTCCAGGCCCCGGCCAGCAGCCTGCCGGCCTTGCTCGACGCCGTGCGCGAAGCCGGCTACGGCGTCCCCACCCGCACCGTCGAGCTGCAGATCGGCGGCATGACCTGCGCCAGCTGCGTCGGCCGTGTCGAACGCGCGCTCGGCAAACTGCCCGGGGTCGAGCAGGTCAGCGTCAACCTGGCCAGCGAACGCGCGCACCTCGAGGTGCTCGCGGCCCTCGACGACAGTCTTTTGATCAACACCGTGGAAAAGGCCGGCTACAGCGCCAGCCTGCCGCATGCGGGCAAGGATGAGCAGGGCGATGCCCAGCGCCGCCTGCGCAACGAACGCCTGGCCGTCGCTGCTGCCCTGCTGCTGGCCCTGCCGCTGGTGTTGCCGATGCTGGTGCAGCCCTTCGGCCTGCACTGGATGCTGCCCGCCTGGGCGCAGTTTGTGCTGGCAACGCCCGTGCAGTTCATTCTCGGTGCGCGCTTCTATGTGGCGGCCTGGAAGGCCGTGCGTGCCGGTGCCGGCAACATGGACCTGCTGGTGGCCCTGGGCACCAGTGCCGGCTACGGCCTGAGCCTGTACCAATGGGCACAAGCCCCGGCCGGTATGGCGCCACACCTGTACTTCGAAGCCTCGGCCGTGGTCATTGCCCTGGTCTTGCTGGGCAAATACCTCGAAAGCCGCGCCAAGCGCCAGACCGCCAGCGCCATCCGCGCCCTTGAAGCCCTGCGCCCCGAACGCGCGGTGCGCGTGATAGATGGCCGTGAGGAAGATGTGGCGATCGCCCAGTTGCGGCTCGGTGACCTGGTAGCGGTCAAACCCGGTGAACGGTTCCCGGTCGATGGCCAAGTCGAGGAAGGCAGCAGCCACGCCGACGAGGCCCTGATCAGCGGTGAGAGCCTGCCGGTGCCCAAACAACCTGGCGACCCCGTCACCGGTGGCGCCATCAATGGCGAAGGTCGTCTGCTGGTGCGCACCCAGGCACTGGGCACTGAAACCGTGCTGGCTCGCATCATCCGCCTGGTCGAAGATGCCCAGGCGGCCAAGGCGCCCATTCAGAAGTTGGTGGACCGGGTCAGCCAGGTCTTTGTCCCGGCCGTGCTGGTGATCGCGCTGGTCACCCTGATTGGCTGGTGGCTGGCCGGCGCCCCGCTGGAAACCGCGCTGATCAACGCGGTCGCCGTGCTGGTGATCGCCTGCCCCTGTGCGCTCGGCCTGGCCACGCCGGCGGCGATCATGGCCGGCACCGGCGTGGCCGCCCGCCACGGCATCCTGATCAAGGACGCCGAGGCCCTGGAGCGTGCCCATGCGGTCAACCGGGTGGTCTTCGACAAGACCGGCACCCTCACCTCCGGCAGCCCCCGGGTGGTCCACAGCCAGGCGCTGGTCGGCAGCACCGCCGAGCTGCACCGCTTGGCCGGCGCCCTTCAGCGCGGCAGTGAGCACCCGTTGGCCAAGGCCGTGCTGGATGCGTGCGCCGAGCAGCAGTTGGAGGTGCCTGCGGTGGTCGACAGCCAGTCGCTGACCGGGCGGGGTATCGCCGGGCACGTGGAAGGCCGTGATCTGGCCCTGGGCAATCGCCGCCTGCTTGATGAAAGCATGCTGCAACCCGGTGGCCTGGCCGCCAAGGCCCACGCCTGGGAAGCCGAAGGCCGTACGCTGTCGTGGCTTGTGGAGCGCGGCGCACAACCCCGGGTGCTGGGCCTGTTCGCCTTCGGCGACAGCCTCAAGCCGGGTGCTGCGCAGGCTATCGATACCCTGCACGCCCAACATATCAGCAGCCACCTGCTGACCGGCGACAACCGCGGCAGCGCCAAGGTGGTTGCCGACGCCCTCGGCATCGACGACGTGTACGCCGAAGTGCTGCCAGCCGACAAGGCCGCCACCGTGACGGCGCTCAAACAGGACGGCGTGGTGGCAATGGTAGGCGACGGCATCAACGATGCCCCGGCCCTTGCTGCGGCCGACATCGGCATCGCCATGGGCGGTGGCACAGACGTGGCCATGCAGGCCGCCGGCATCACCCTGATGCGCGGTGACCCCCGCCTGGTACCGGCAGCCCTGGAGATCAGCCGCAAGACCTACGCGAAGATCCGCCAGAACCTGTTCTGGGCGTTCATCTACAACCTGGTCGGTATCCCCTTGGCCGCGCTGGGTTACCTCAACCCGGTACTGGCCGGCGCCGCCATGGCCCTGTCCAGCGTCAGTGTGGTCAGCAATGCGCTATGGCTGAAGACCTGGAAACCCACCAGCAGCGCCCAGGAGGCTCCATGAACATCGGCCAGGCCGCCCGCCGCAGCGGGCTCAGCACCAAGATGATCCGCTATTACGAGTCCATCGGCCTGCTCAAGCCGGCCACCCGCAGCGACAGCGGCTACCGCCTGTACCAGCCAGAAGACCTGCACAGCCTGGCGTTCATCAAGCGCTCGCGCGATCTGGGGTTTTCCCTGGAAGAGGTCGGCAAACTGCTGACGCTCTGGCAAGACCGCCAGCGCGCCAGTGCCGACGTCAAGGCGCTGGCCATGCAGCATATCGACGAGCTGAACCGGCGCATCGAAGAGCTGGTGAGCCTGCGC
The DNA here is from genome assembly GCF_028682155.1 of Pseudomonas sp. 39004. Lineage (NCBI taxonomy): Bacteria > Pseudomonadati > Pseudomonadota > Gammaproteobacteria > Pseudomonadales > Pseudomonadaceae > Pseudomonas > Pseudomonas sp. 39004. The sequence goes on along the minus strand of NZ_JANIAG010000155.1, from coordinate 5,212 downwards.
GATACCCTCGGCGATCTGGTTTCCCACTGCCAAGGGGATGAGCGGCCGGACTGTCCGATCCTCAAGGATCTGGCCAACGGCAAAGTGAGCGAATGTTGCCGCTGAGCCGCGCGGCGAGGCTTTGGTATGCCATATTCGCCTAAACACGACCGAATCATCGCCTGCTGCGACATTCCCTAATAAATACGGGCATTTGCCTTCATCTAATCCCGGGCGCTGCCGATGCAGTAACTACCTGCCTCGTGTGTCGACAATATAAAAATTCCGGGAGCGTCGATGAGCATCAAACAGAAACTGACCTGGGCATTCGCGGTCATCGCCGGCTTGCCCATCGTTCTCGTGGCCACCTTGGTGGTCCTCAACCTGCGCGGCGAAGCCCGCGATGGATTCCTCGACAGCAGCAGCCGGGAAATTCGCCAGGTCAGCAACGCGATGAACATCTTCTTCCAGGGCATCAACCAGAACGTCGAATACCTGGCCTCGCAACCGATGATCGCGGCCACGGGCAACAACCTGAACAAGTTCATGAGCGCCAACCCGTCATATGAACTGGGCGATCAAGACAAGCAAGTGCTCGAATTCTTCACCCGCCTGGCCGATTCGCACCCGGGTTACGCCTACCTTTCCTACGGTGTGAGTGACGGCGGCTATGTCGGCTGGCCGGCGGGGCAGAAGTTCGTCAACTACGACCCGCGCCCTCGCCCCTGGTACCAGTTGGCCATGGCCAACCCAGGCAAGACCCTGCGTACCGGCGCCTACTACTGGGCTGCCGACGACGCCGTGCTGGTGAGCACCGTGCGCGCCGTGGCCAACCAGCTTGGCAACCCGGGCGGCGTGGTCAACATCGACGTTTCGCTCAAAGGCCTGACGCAGATCGTCCAGCAGATCAAGCTGGGCGAAAGCGGCTACCTGATGCTGGTGGAAAACAACGGCAACGTGATGGTCGACCCACGTGATGCCAGCCACAACTTCAAGCAACTGGGCAGCTTCGGCGACGGCTATGCCGCCCTGGCCAAGGCAGGTAAAGGCTTGGTCGAGGTCGAGCTGAACGGCGTGCGCTACATGGCCAACATCTACCCCGACGAACAACTGGGCTGGACCTTCATCGGCCTGATCGAGCAGAGCGAGGTGATGCAGACCACCACCCGCCTGACTTGGCTGATCGGCACCATCGCACTGGTGCTGGCAGCACTGTTCGCCGTGGTCGGTGCAGCCTTCGCCAAGCTGATCGTGCGCCCGATCAACAGCGTTACCAGCGGCCTGGAAGACATTGCCCAGGGCGAAGGCGACCTGACCCGCAACCTTGAAGTACGCGGCCGTGACGAAACCGCCCAACTGGCCAACTGGTTCAACCAGTTCCTCGGCGCGATTCGCAGCCTGATCCAGCACATCGGCGCTGCGGCCAGCAAGATCCTCAGCACCTCCACCAGCTCGACCCAGGTGTCCAACGACATGGCCGAGGCTGCCGGGCGCCAGCGTGAAGCCGTGGACATGGTTTCCACTGCCTTCCACGAAATGGTCGCCACCGCCAACGAAGTCGCCCGCTCCTGCAGCCAGGCGGCGCAGTCGGCCGACAGCGGCCAGCAGCAGGCCCGTGAAGGCCAGCAGCAAATCGATGCGGCGGTGCACAGCGTCGATCGCCTGAGCCAGGAAATCGAGCAATCGGCCCAGTCGATCCAGCAACTGGAGCGCGACAGCAACGCCATCCAGTCGATCCTCGGCACCATCCGCTCGATTGCCGAGCAAACCAACCTGCTGGCGCTCAACGCCGCGATCGAGGCCGCCCGCGCCGGTGAACAGGGCCGCGGCTTCGCCGTGGTTGCCGATGAAGTGCGGGCGCTGGCCAAGCGTACTGCCGACTCCACCGCCGAGATCGACGGCCTGCTGGGCAACCTGGCCAGCCGCACTGCCGAAGTCGCCGAGCAGATGCACGCCAGCCTGGAAGTGTCGCAGCAATCGGTCAGCCGCATTGGCCTGGCCCGCGACAGCTTTGGCCAGATCCGTGAGTCGGTGGATGTGATTCGCGACATGAACACGCAGATCGCCACGGCGGCCGAAGAGCAGCACCAGGTAGCCGAGGACATCAACCGGCACATCAGCCAGATCCACGGCGATGCGCAACTGGTGGCCGAACTTGCCCAGGCTGCGCGGCAGGACTCGCAAAGCCTGGCAGGGCTGTCCAACGAACTGGATGCACTGGTGCGACGCTTCCGCACCTGATCGGCCAACCGGCCTCTGTTACCGGCCTCTGGGGTTTACCCAGGCCGGTACAGGGCGCTGGAGGTTAAAACTTCAGCTCCCCCGGCGTCGCTCCGAACAATTGCTTGAACGCTGCGATGTAAGCCGAGGTCGAGTCATAACCGCAGCCCAACGCCGCCTCCGTCACGTTATCCCCCGCCTCCAGCAACGCCAGCGATGACAACAGCCGCATACGCTGCCGCCAGTTGCGAAAACTCAACCCGGTCTCCCGCTGAAACAGCCGCATCAGCGTCTTTTCCGAACATGCCAGTTGCTGCGCCCATTGCTGCAGGGTCTGTGGCTGGTCTGGCGCCGCGATCAGGCCATTGCACAGTGCCAGCAACCCTGGATGGCGTGGCAGCGGCAACGAGAAGCCCACCTCGGGCAACGTGCGCAACTGGTCGAGCAGCACCGCGACCAATCGCGCCTCGGCGCTGTCATCTTCCGGGTAGTCTGCCGGGAGCAGGCAGAACTGCTTGATCAACTCCCGCGCCAACGGCGTCACCTCCAGCACCCGGCAGTGCTCCGGTGCCCACGGGCAGGCATCGCGGCGAACGTACAGGCTGCGCATTTCGGCCTGCATCGATGTCACCACCTCGTGTTCGGCATCCGCAGGCACCCACACGCCCCACTGGGGGGGCGCGAAATAGCTGCCTTCGCGGGTGTATACACCCAGCACGCCGCTGATGGCGTAGGAGAACTGCACCCAATCGTGCTGATGGCGGGTGGTCCAGGAACCGGCACCGAGGCTTTCGGCGCGGGCATACAGCGGCCTGGGCAGATGGTCCAATGCGGGGATGGGCCGGGGGTGTCCGATGATCGGCATGGCGGTTTCTTGTAGTTCTGATCGGACAAGCCTAACAGCTGGGGGGATGACTGTGGCGCCATCCCGCAAGATCACCGCTCGACGATGACCGTCACCCCTTGCCCACCCGCCGCACAGATCGAGATCAACCCCCGCCCCTTGCCTGCCGTCGCCAGCAGCTTGGCCAGGTTGGCCAGCACCCGCCCACCCGTCGCCGCGAACGGATGCCCCGCCGCCAACGAACTGCCCTTGACGTTGAGCTTGCTGCGATCGATCGCGCCAAGCGCTGCGTCCAGCCCCAGCCGCTCACGGCAATAGTCCGCGTCCTCCCAGGCCTTGAGCGTACACAACACCTGGGCCGCGAACGCTTCGTGGATTTCGTAGTAGTCAAAGTCTTGCAGGGTCAGGCCATTGCGCGCCAACAAGCGCGGCACCGCATACACCGGCGCCATCAACAGGCCTTCGCGGCCGTTGACGAAATCCACCGCAGCGGTTTCGCCGTCTACCAGATAGGCCAGCACCGAGAGCCCCTGTTCCTGCGCCCATGCTTCGCTGCCCAGCAGCACCAGCGAAGCACCGTCGGTCAACGGCGTGGAATTGCCTGCCGTGAGCGTACCCAGGCCGCTGCGGTCGAAGGCTGGCTTGAGCGTGGCCAGTTGTTCCAGGGTCAGGTCCGGGCGCAGGTTGTTGTCACGGCCCAACGCCAGAAATGGCGTGAGCAGGTCATCCTGCCAACCTTCGGCATAAGAAGCTGCCAACCGTTGGTGGCTGAGCAAGGTCAGTTCGTCCTGTGCACTGCGCTCGATCCGCCAGGCCTGCGCCATTCGCTCGCAATGCTCGCCCATCGACAGGCCTGTGCGCGGCTCGCCATTGCGGGGTAACTCAGGTTTCAGGTGGCCAGGGCGCAACTTGAGAAAGGGTTTGAGCCGTTCAGCCAGGCTTTTGCCCCGGTTGGCCTCCAGCAGGATGTGGCGCAACCCTTCGTTGACGGCAATGGGCGCATCGGAGGTGGTATCCACGCCGCCCGCAATGCCGCTGTCGATCTGCCCCAGGGCAATCTTGTTGGCCACCAGCAGTGCAGCCTCCAGCCCCGTGCCGCAGGCCTGCTGGATGTCGTAGGCCGGTGTGCGCGGCGACAAGCGTGAACCGAGCACGCATTCGCGGGTCAGGTTCATGTCACGCGAATGCTTGAGCACCGCGCCTGCCACCACTTCGCCCAGCTGAAGCCCATGCAAGCGGTAGCGCTCGATCAGGCCCTCGAGGGCGACGGTAAGCATCGCCTGGTTGCTGGCGGTGGCGTAGGCGCCATTGGAGCGGGCGAACGGGATTCGGTTGCCGCCCAGGATCGCGACCCGGCGAGGTGAACGCATGCGCATGTTCCTCCTGAAACAATTTAAACCGTACAGCCTAGGTGTTTTTACCGCATTCGAACGACCTTGCCACAAAGTTGGTCCACACTTTCAAGCTTGCCTTCAGGGAGACCCACTCATGAGCGATCGCTACCTCGGCTTTGCCAACTCCAACCTCGGCCGCCGCCTTGTGGATGCCCTTGGCCTGCCACACCCGGCCCCGCTGGAGCGCTGGCAGGCCGGCCGCCTGCGCCCGGTGGAGGGCGCCCTGGTAATCGGTGGCGGGCCACTGACCAGCAGGGTCGAGGCCATCGCCCCGCGCCTCACCGACGAACTCTACAGCTTCAATGCCGAAGGCTTGCAGGCACAGGCCTGGGTCGCGGGCCTGGGGCCGAAGCTCAAGGCCGTGGTGTTCGATGCCACTCATCTGTCCGACAGCGACGAATTGAAGCAGTTGCGCGAATTCTTCCAGCCATTGCTGCGCAGCCTGGCGCCTTGCGCCCATGTGGTAATCCTCGGCCGCGCCCCGGAGAGCCTCGACGACCCACTGGCCAGTGTCGCGCAACGTGCACTCGAAGGTTTCAGCCGCTCGCTGGCCAAAGAGCTGCGCAACGGTGCGACCGCGCAGCTGCTGTATCTCGCTGAAGGTGCCGAAGACCAACTGGAAGACCAACTGGAAGGTGCACTGCGTTTTTTCCTCTCGCCCAAGAGCGCGTTCATTTCTGGCCAGGTCCTGCGCCTTGAAACCTGCGCCAGCCAGGTCGAGGATTGGACCCGCCCGCTTGGCGGCCGTCGCGCCCTGGTGACCGGTGCGGCACGC